>NZ_JBSGFQ010000022.1:0-133864 GCF_053603495.1 Nonomuraea sp. NPDC004186
CGTGGGCAGCCATCCTGAATACGCAACACCTGAGTGTGACAACGTCATCGAGCTCGTCACGCACGACAAGGCGGGTGAGCGCATCCTCGAGGCGATTGGGGAAGGGGTGCGCGGCCCGGCGGTGCAGGCGGTCCACGGAGCGGAAGCCCCCGCCCCCGATTGGGTCGGAGGCTTCCGCGTCAGTGGCCCCTCCTGTCCTGGTGGCCCGGTGCCGGGGCCGCCGAGACGCTGGACACGGCACCGGGCTGCTCTTGTGCGCCGGCCGTGGGACGCGCCACGGCCGGCGTCATGGAGGTGCGGGGCCGGCCCGCGGGTGCTGCCCGCCGGCCCGCTTCTCCTGGTCCCGGAGCCGGCCGCGCAGGCCGTCCGGGTCGTCCGCGTCGATGGTCATCGCACATCCGGCATCGCGCTGCGCCGCGTCGAGCGGACGGTGTCTCGTGGCCCACCAGCGGCCCGCGTCGCTCCGCCAGATGGTCCATTGGGGGTACTCCCGGGCAATCTCGGCAAGATGCCGATCAAAGGACATCGCTGTTCGCCTTTCCCGGCCCCAGGCGAGGTTTCCATCTCCTTCGACGATGCGGCACTTCTCTAGAGAACACAATGATCGTGCCGGACAGGGTCACCTTCCTTGACAAACTAGGCATCGAAGTCGTACTGGAGTACGTACGCGGCGGAGTCGAGCACCATCTCGTTGAGCTCGACGGGCACCCCGCCCGAGGTGTAGGCGGTCCTGGCGATCACGATCACCGGCGTGCCCCCCGGCAGGTCGAGCATCGCGATCTCGCGGGGTGACGGCATCCTGGCCCGCACCTCCTCGGTGAAGTGGGCGGGGGAGACGCCCAGGTCGCTCAGCCTGGCGTAGACGCCACCGGGTCCGGTGTCCGCGAGGGTGATCGCGCTGCCTTCGACCAGGTGCGCGGGGAAATACGAGGTGGCCAGCTGCACGGGTCTGGTGTCGACCGAGTAGCGGCGGCGACGTACCCATACCTCGCCGCTCTCGAGGACGCCCGCCACCTCCTCGCCGGCTCGCTCCAACACGACTTCCACCCCGTCCACCGTGAAAGGCCGGCCACGCGTGTCGGCGTCCCAGATGGCCCGCCCCTGACCCCACTGCTCTCTCGACAGGCGGCGTGAGCCGTGCCTGCGGATCGGTTTGAACAGCCGCACGTATACCCCCGAACCTCGTTTGGGCACCGCCAGCCCCTCGTTGATCAGTACGGCAAGCGCCTGCCTGGCGGTGGCTCGTGCGATTGCGTATTCGGCCATCAGCGCGTTCTCGCCCGGCAGTCGGTCCCCGTCGCGCAGTTCGCCGGACAGAATCCGGGCGCGGAGGCCGTCGGCGATGCGGCGATAGATAGGGGGCTCGTGGGGTACCGGGGATTCAGACAACTTTGATCACCCTCTGTCACCAACCAGGTTGTGGCGTCTCCAGAGAACTTGCCCCGTCTTGTCCACGATCGCACAGATGGAAAGGTTGGTCGTGGCCTTCTTTTGAGCGGATCGTGCCCGAGTGGTGAATTCCGGCGAGTTTTAGCAGACCGTTACCGTGGAACGGTCCCGGCCGGTATCCGATCGGCCCACCAGCGCCGAGTAACCAAAGCGAAGATCACGGCGCCTGCCGTGTTCATGAGCACGTCGTCGACGGAGGAGAAACGGCCTAGTCGCAAGGCGTACTGGAGGACCTCGACGATGACCGAAAACGCGGCCGCGACCGCCGCAACGCGCGCGAGAGAGGACATCGCCCGGCTGCGTACCGGAAGCAGCGCGCCGAGCGCGGCGAACACCAGCAGGTTGCCTCCGACCTGCACCAACACCGCGTCCCACGGCGCGCTGACCAGGTCGGCAAGATCTTTGAACGGGACGAGACTGACTCCGGTCTGACCGTTGCGCGGGGTGAGGGTCATCCAGATCCACGGGGCCGTGCCGACCGCTATGCCGACGTCGGCGATCGACGTGCGCAGCGGTGCCGGGTGGCCGGCGCGGGCGCGGTGACGGGAGAGGAGCAAGATTGCTAGCAAGGCCAGGGGAAGTGCAAAAGTACCAGCAATAATGACGTTTCCCCACAATTCCCACGTCCGCGCCATCCGCCCATAATGGCGATGATCTAGGGGTACCGGAAGATGTCTATCTGGACAGGGTCACCGGCAGGTGCTCGGACAGGAAGGTGAGCGCCACCTCCCAGGTGCGCGCGGCCGCCTCCGGGTGGTGGAACATCGGTGCCTCGCTGTTGTGGAAGGCGTGCCCGGCCTCCTCCTCGACGTGCATGACCACGTTCGGCCGGCCCTGCGCGGCCTGCTCGACGACGGCCACCCGGTCGCGCCGGATGAACGGGTCGCTGCCGCCGAAGACCAGCAGGAGCGGCGCGGTGACGCGGTCCATGAGCCCGGTCGCGTCGGGCACGGCGGAGCCGTAGAAGGACAGGACCGCGGCCAGCTCCACCTGCGTGGCCAGCATGTAGTCGATCGAGCCGCCCAGGCAGAACCCGACCGCGCCGACCCCGCCCGCCACCTCGGGCAGCTCGCCCAGGTGGGCCACCGTGAGCGCGCAGTCGGCCACCCCCTGCGCGAAGTCGAACCGGCCGGCCAGCTCGATCGCGGCCGCCGTGCCCTCGGGGGTGTGCTCGCCCAGCCAGCCGGGGTGCAGGCGCCAGAACAGGTCCGGCGCGGCCACCACGTAGCCGCGCGAGGCCAGGTCCAGGGCGACCTTCTCGATGTACGGCCCCACGCCGTAGATCTCCTGGACGAGCAGGATGCCGGGGCCCGTCCCGGCGTCGGGGAACCACAGATGGACGTCGAAGCCGCCGTCGTGGGCGGCCACTTGATCGGTTCTGGTTCGCATGTGCAACAGCATCGCGCATGGCGCGGGCCGCGTTCCGGGGAGACGATGCGATCAGAAAGGTCCCGACGCACCCGTTGTCCGCCGATCGACCAGCGATCTATACAGGGAAGTAGAGGAGAGTGTGGTGCTGACGCATTTCATCGGTGGCGAGCCGGTGGGCGCGGGTAAGACGTTCCCCGTCCATGACCCCGTGACGGGCGCGGTGATCAGGCAGGTGCACGAGGCCGACCCCGAAGTCGTGGACCGGGCGGTGCGCGCGGCCAGGGAGGCGGCCCGCGACTGGGCGGCGCTGCCCGTCGGCGAGCGCGCCGGGTGGATGCGGCGCCTGGCCGAGGGCATCGAGTCCCGCTTCGACGACCTGGTGGACGCGGAGATCGCCGACACGGGCAAGCCGATCGACCAGACCCGCACGCTCGACGTCCCGCGCGGCATCGCCAACTTCCGCGCGTTCGCCGAGATCGCCGCCCAGCGCCCGGACGACGCCTTCCACCTGTCCGGGGTGCTCAGCTACACCGTGCGACGGCCGCTCGGCGTGGTCGCGGTGATCGTCCCGTGGAACCTGCCGTTCCTGCTGATGACCTGGAAGCTCGCGCCCGCCCTCGTCGCCGGCAACACCGTGGTGGTCAAGCCGTCGGAGCACACGCCGGGCTCGGCGGCGGTCTTCGCCGAGATCTGCGCCGACGCCGGGCTGCCCGCCGGCGTCGTCAACATCATCTTCGGGTACGGCTCCTCCGGACACCTCCTGGTCGAGCACCCGGGGGTGGACGCCGTGTCGTTCACCGGTTCCACCAGGACCGGCACCGCGATCATGAATACGGCGGCCGACCGGGTCAAGCCGATCTCGTTCGAGCTGGGCGGCAAGAACGCGGGGCTGATCTTCGATGACTGCCGGCTCGACCGGGCCGTCGAGGGGACCGCGAAGTCGGTCTTCACCAACGGCGGGCAGGTGTGCCTGTGCACCGAGCGGGTCTACGTGCAGCGGCCGATCTTCGAGGAGTTCTGCGCCCGGCTGGCGGCCCGCGCGCAGGAGTTCGAGCCGCAGCCCATGATCTCGAAGGAGCACCGCGAGAAGGTGCTCTCCTACTACGCCTTGGCCCGCTCGGAGGGAGCCAAGGTGCTCACTGGGGGTGGCGTCCCCACGTTCGGCGACAACCGCGATTCCGGATATTTCGTGGAACCGACGGTGGTGGCAGGCTTGTCGGAGTGGTCGAGGTTCAACAGAGAAGAGATCTTCGGCCCCGTCTGCCATGTCGCCCCCTTCGACAGCGAGGCCGAGGCGGTCGATCTGGCCAACGGCAGCGAGTACGGCCTGGCCGCCACGCTCTGGACGGGTAACCTCGACCGCGCCCACAGGGTGGCGCAGCGATTGGAGGCCGGGCTCGTCTGGGTGAACACTTGGTATCTGCGTGACCTGCGTACCCCGTTCGGCGGTATGAAGCTGTCGGGCATCGGCAGGGAGGGCGGCGTCCAGTCACTCGACTTCTACTCTCAACCCACCACGATCACCATCAAACTGGAGCAGCCCGATGCATGACGAATGGTCCGAGGCCGTGGACGCGCGGTCCCAGGTCGCCGACCGGCTGGCGGAGGCCGCGAGTTCCGGCAAACCGTGCCCGCCGATCAGGGACCTGGTCGGCACGGTGGCCGAGGCGTACGCCATCCAGGAGATCAACACGCGGCGGGCGCTCGGAGCGGGGCGGCGGCTGGTGGGCAGGAAGATCGGCGTGACCAACGTCGTGCTGCAGCGGCAGTTCGGCATCGACCAGCCGGACTTCGGCATGCTCTTCGCGGACATGTCCTACTGCGACGGGCTCCCCGTGCCCGTGGACGCCTTCCTGCAGCCGCGGGCCGAGGCCGAGGTCGCGCTGGTGCTCGGCAAGGACCTGGCCGGCGGGCCCTTCACGGCCGCCGACGTGCTCAGGGCCGTGGAGTTCGCGCTGCCCGCCATCGAGATCGCCGACTCGCGGATCGCCGACTGGGACATCACGCTGGCCGACACGGTCGCGGACAACGCCTCGGCCGGCGCGTTCGTGCTGGGCAACACGCCCGTCCCGCTGGCCGGGCTCGACCTGCGGGCGGCCCGGATGACGATGACCCGGGGCGGCGAGGAGGTCTCGACCGGCTCCGGCGAGCTGGTCATGGGCAACCCGCTCAACGCCGCCGTCTGGCTCGCCTCCCGGCTCGGCCGCACCGACTACGCGCTGCGCGCCGGAGACGTGGTGCTGACCGGCGCGCTCGGCCCGGTCGTGCCCGCCGGCCCGCAGGACGAGTTCGAGGCGCGCATCGAGGGGCTGGGCTCCGTCCGGGCGGTGTTCGCCAAGTGATCGAACGCACCAAAGGGCTCCTGGTGCCCGGCAAGGCCACTCCCCGAGGCAGGTTCCCGCACGTCAAGCAGGCAGGCGACCTCCTGTACGTCTCGGGCACGAACTGCCGGCGCACCGACGGCACCTTCGTGGGTGTGGAAGTGGACACGTACGGTGCGACGAACCTGGACATCCGCGCACAGACCAGAGCGGTCATCGAGAACATCGGCGACATCCTCAAGGCCGCCGGAGGCTCGCTCGGCGACCTCGTGCAGATCACCACGTATCTGGTCAACATGAACGATTTCACGGGCTACAACGAGGTCTACGCCGAGTTCTTCGACGAGGAGGGGCCCACGAGGGCCACGGTCGCGGTGCACCAGCTCCCGCACCCCCACCTGCTCATCGAGATGCAGGCCGTCGCCTACCGCCCGCAGGAGCGGCCATGACCTGCCGGGGGTGAGCCGTGCGCGTATCCGTCCTGGGGTTGGTGGTGCTGATGGCCGCCGGTTGCGGCGGGACGGCGCCGCTCCTGGCCGAGGGCGATCCCCCGGTCAAGGTCGGCGCGATCATCTCGCAGACCGGCGTGTACGCCGCGCTCGGCGACGACATGGAGGCCGCCATGCGCCTCTACCTGGACGACCACGGCGGACGCCTGGGCGAGCGCCCGGCCGGGCTGGTGGTGGCCGACGACGCGGGCAACCCGGAGGAGGGCCAGAAGCAGGCCAGGCGGCTCATCGAGGACGAGGGCGTGAACGTGATCACCGGGCTGCTCTCCTCGCCCGTCGCCGAGTCGGTGGTCGAGGTGGCGGGCCGCACGCCCGTGGTGATCGCCAACGCGGGCGCCGACGCGCTGGGCGGACCGAACGTCTTCCGCGTGTCGTACACCAACCGCGACCACGGCTACGCGGCCGGCCGGTACGCCGCCGAGCGGTACGGCAAGGAGGGCGTGGTGCTCATGGCCTCCGACTACTCGGCGGGCGTCGAAACGCTCAGGGGCTTCGCCGAGGGATACGGCGCGCAGCCCCTCAAACGCATCCTGACGCCCTACGGCAGGGTCACCGACCTGGAGCCGTACTTCGCGCGGATCCCGCCCGGGACGAAGCTCCTGTACGCGTTCTACGCCGGGGGAGAGGCGGTCGAGTTCCTGAAGGGGTACCGCCAGCACGCCTCCGAGATCGCGTTACTGGGCTGCCAGAACCTCACGGACGAGGACGTGCTGCGGGCCGTCGGCCGGGAGGCCGAGGGCATCACCACCGTCGGCATGTACTCGCCCGCGCTGTACAACCCGGACAACGCCGCGTTCGTGGCCCGGTGGCGGGCCAAGACCGGCAGGAACCCGTCCGCGGTCGCGCTCCAGGGCTGGGACGCCATGCGGCTCATCGACCGGGGCCTGTCCGCGAACGGGGGAATGGCGGCGGTGGGTGAGCTGGGCGGCCCGCGCGGGACGTTCCGGCTGGACGCGACCCACAACCCGGTGCAGAACTGGTACGTCCGCGAGTACCAGAATGGCGTGAACCGGATAATCGCCACCATCCCCCCGCGACAGGAGTGAATCGTGGACCGCGACCAGTGCCTCGCCCTCGACGCGAACGACCCGCTGCGGGCTTTCAAGGGCGAGTTCGTGCTGCCGGAGGGGGTCGTCTACCTCGTCGGCAACTCGCTCGGCGCGCTGCCCCGCCGTACCGCCGAACGGGTGCGCCAGACGGTGGAGGACGAGTGGGGCGGGCAGCTCGTCGGCGGCTGGAACCACGCCGGCTGGTACGCGCAGCCGCTGACCGCGGGCGACCGGCTGGCCCCGCTGATCGGCGCGGGTCCCGGGCAGGTCGTGGTGGGCAACACCACCTCGATCGCGGTCTTCCAGGCGGTGGCCGCGGCGCTGCGGCTGCGTCCCGACCGCCGGGTGATCGTCTCCGACGTCCGGAACTTCCCCACCGACCACTACATGGTCCAGGGCCTGGCCGGGCTGCTCGGCGGCTACGAGGTGCGCGACTTCGCGCAGGGGCGGTTCGACGACGCGGCCGTGGTGCTGCTGTCGGAGGTCGACTACCGCACCGGCGCCCGCCACGACGTGCCGTCGGTCACCGCCCGGGTGCACGAGGCCGGCGCGCTGATGGTCTGGGACGTGTGCCACAGCGTGGGGGCCATGGACGTGGACGTCTCGGGGGCCGACTTCGCGGTGGGGTGCACGTACAAGTACCTCAACGCGGGGCCGGGCGCGCCCGCCTTCCTCTACGTCAACCCGCGCCACCACGCCGCCGCCGAGAACGTGCTGTCCGGCTGGCACGGGCACGCCGAGCCGTTCGCGTTCGAGACCGGCTACCGCCCGGCGGAGGGCATTCGGCGGTTCGCGGTGGGCACCCCGCACGTGCTGTCGTTCGCGGCGCTGGAGGCGGCGCTCGACGTGTGGGAGCGGGTGCCGATGGACCAGGTGCGGGCCAAGAGCATGGCGTTGACCTCGCTCTTCGTGGACCTGGTCGGCGACGCGCTGGAGCTGGTCTCGCCCGCCGACGCCGCCGCCCGGGGCAGCCAGGTGAGCTTCCGCCACCCCCACGGCTACCCGGTGATGCGGGCGCTGATCGACCGGGGCGTGCACGGGGACTTCCGCGCGCCGGACGTCCTCAGGTTCGGCTTCGCGCCGCTCTACATCGGCTACGCCGACGTGTACGACGCGGCGGCCACGCTGCTCGAAGTGCTGGACAAGGAGCTGTGGCGGGACGAGCGGTACGCCACGCGCCTGGCCGTCACCTGACCGGGTGCTCGTCCAGTTGCTTGACCGCCCGCTTGGGCGCGATGGCCCGGTAGCTCTCCTCCACCCAGTCGAGCAGCACCTCCGTCTCGGGCAGCTCCGACAGGAACGGCACCGTCACCCACCCCGCCCGGCCGAGCCCGTGGCCGGTGGGCGCCGCCCCCTCGACGGTCAGCGCGTGGCCGTGCGCCTCCGAGACCAGCTTCACGCTGAACATCGGGTCCCACTTCTCGGTCTGCTCGTCGATGCCGAGGAAGAGGAAGACCTTCTTGTTCGCCTTGATGACGGTCTCGCCCCACGGGTGGTCCTCGTGCGCCTCGGGCAGCCGGAGCGCGAAGGCGCGCAGCTCTTCCCGTACGTCGTGCCAGTCGCTCATCCGCGGAACTCCTCCAGTTTGCGCTCGATGCGTTCCCTGATTCTGTCCCTGGCCTCCATCCTGGGAACGCCCGACATGAGCAGGCTGTCGTAGTCGGTGTCGAGGTGCCTGATGGAGGCGATGACCGCCAGCGTGATGGCGTTCTCGTCGAGCGCCTTGGCCGCCGCCGTCCTGCCCACCCGGCCGCTGCCGCGCTGGGCGGCGTGCTCGGCGATCTCCTGGGCCCGGTCCCGGGGGCAGCCGGGGAACAGCCTGGCGATCTCGGCCGCCATCCTGGCCTGGAAGTCGACGTCCTGCTCGGCCCTGCGGTCGCGGTCGCGTACGCGGCGGCGCTCGCGTACCTCCTCGTCGGCCAGGCACCGCTCCTCGGCGGCGGCCAGCGCGGCCTCCTCCACCAGCAGGCCGAAGCGCTGGTAGACCTTGCGCCGCCGGTTGTACCGCACGACCACCGCCGACAGTCCGCTCTCCTGCTTGGCGCGGCGGCTGAGCGCGGCGTTACCGGACGGCAGGAACACCAGGTGGTCCATGTCCGCGCAGGTCAGGCAGTGCGGCCGGTCCTCCTCCATGATCAGGTAGGGGCCGGTGTCGCCGCAGGAGGCGCACGTCCAGGTGTCGAGCGGGGCCACCGCCACCAGGTCGGGCACCTTGGGCTCGCTCAGCTTGCGGACCCTGGCCTCGCTGAGGTCGGGCGAGAGCCAGTGCACGCGGAACGGCTCCTGCCCGTCCCCGGAGGTGAAGCGCAGCTCCCGGCGGTCGCGGGTGCCGGCCACGTACGGCGTGTCCACCGGCCTGAGCCCCTTGGCCAGCGCCCATTCCCGCAGCAGGCCGGCCGTCGCGAGCAGGCGGTCCTCGTCGACGGGCGCCAGCTCGGCCAGCGTGCCGGCCCGGCCCTGCCGCCAGATGTCCACGTGCCTGGAGTGCAGCCAGCGCAGGCCCGTCACCACGTCGATGAACGTCACGTACTTCCGCGTGGTCAGCGCGATCTCGGCCGCCTCCGCGACCCTGCGCGCCAGATTGGGCTTGCTCATGGCCTCAAGTCTCCCGCGCCTTTGTCGTGAGATGGCGAGACCGGCAGCTTTGCTTTTGCCCATCGCGGCAAGTAACACGTTCGGACCACCGGCCGTGAGGCCATGGAGGATATCGTGCGCCTGTTCTTGCCGGCCGTGCTCATGCTCGCCACCTCGTGCGGCTTGGCCGAGGAGGGCACGCAGCCCGTCGTCACGGGCGCGTTCGGCACCAAGCCGGTCGTGGCCATACCCAAGGGCAGCCCGGGCCGCACGCCGCGGATCACCGTGCTGTCGTCGGGCAGCGGACGGCGCACGCTGCCGGGCGACGTGGTGCTCGCCGACGTGGACATCCGGCGGTGGTCGGGCAACCAGCCCTATCTGAGCACGTACGACGGCCACCAGCCCACCTCGGTCGTCTTCGACGGCAGGCGGGTGTCGGAGACCTGGCGGCAGGCGCTCATCGGCCGGTCCGCGGGCAGCCGGATCATGCTGGTCAGCCAGGCGGGCGAGGCCCTCGGCCCGGACGCGCCGCTCACGCTGACCGATCTCGCGCCCGCCGACACGATGGTGCTGATCTTCGACGTCCTGGGCGGCTACCCGCCCGACGCCCGGCTGGTCGGCCGCACCCTGCCGGTGGTCCCGGCGGACCTCGGGCCGGGCTCGCCGCCCCGCACGCTCATCGCCGGCTCCGGCGAGGAGGTCCTCGCCGGTTCGAAGGTGGTGGTCCAGTACGTGGCCGCGTCATGGCCCGAGCGGACGGTCGTGGACTCGTCCTACCGGAGGGGCGGGCCGAGCGCGTACACGCTGAAGGAGGGGGACGTCCCCGACGGCTGGCTGGGCGCGCTCGTGGGCCGGCAGGTCGGGAGCCGGGTCGCGGTCTCCGGCCTCGGTGACCGGCCGTCGCTCTACGTCATAGACGTGCTGGGCACGGTTCACGTATGAGAGGGGCCGGGCGCATTCCACCCGACCCCTCCGCATCGTCAGTCGCAGTGTTCGAGCGGGCTGTCGTAGGTCGAGGCGCCGGCCTTGCCGCCCCACTTGACGCACTTGCCGGACGCCGAGGCGATGACCGGTCCCGCGTAGTAGGCGAAGTTGCCTGAGTCCGTCTTCCTCGTACTGCCCTCCACTTCCAGGTAGGCCGTGGTGGCGGTGGCCGTGCCGACGTTCTTGTACTTCAGCGTCGTCACGCAGTTGTTGCCGTTGGAGGAGTTGTAGAGCAGGTAGACGGCGCCGTCACTGCCGAGCGTGGCCGAGTCGATCACGTCGTAGCCGGAGCCGCAGACCTCCGTCGGGGTGTGCGGGTTGCCGCAGTTCTTGGAGGTCACCGACTGCTGCGGGTAGCCGAAGGTGACGCCGTTGAAGACGGCCTTCTGGATGTTGTCCGGGTAGTTGGTGCCCAGCCGCACCTCGTAGTGCAGGTGGGGGCTGATGTTGTTGCCCGGCTTGCTGGTGTTGCCGACCGTGCCGATCTGCTGGCCCTGCGACACCGCCTGGCCCTCGCTGACCGTACGGGAGTTCAGGTGGGCGTAGTACGAGGTCCAGCCGCCACCGTGGTCGATCTTGACGAGGTTGCCGTACCCGTTGGTCGAGCCCTGGTGCGCGGAGATCACCACGGTTCCCGCCGCGGCCGCCACCACGGTGTCGCCGAGGTCGGCGTCCGCGGTGCTGCCCCGGTTGAAGTCGATCTCCCACGACTGGTGCGCGCTGCTGTTGCTGGAGTTGCCCGTCCACGTCTGGTTGCAGGGGAACGGGAGCTGGAAGTTCGTGGCCAGGATCTGCGCGTCCGCCCCCGGCACGGGGTCGGCCGCGGCGACTGACGTCGTACCGAGGCTGAGTAACAAGGCGAGGCCCGCGACCATTGCTGCGCCGAGCTTCATGGGGTGATCCTTTCCCTGGGATCTCTGAGACCAGGGTCTGGACAAAGCGCACAGGAATCGTCCAGAACCGATACAGGAAGCTGTCAGACCTCCGTAGAGGAGCCGATGTGCCGGTCACCTTCCATGTGCTCGGGCCGCTGGAGGTCCGTCGCGATGGCCGTCCCGTCCGGATCTCCGGCAGGAAGCCCCGCATGTTGCTGGCCACGCTGCTGCTCGACGCGGGCCGCGTGGTCGGCGCCGATCGGCTCGCCGACGTGCTCTGGCCGCACCGCCCACCGCGCTCCGCCCAGGCCAACCTCCGTACGTACGTCAGCTCCCTCCGCTCCGACCTCGGGCCCGCGCTCCTCCGGGCCGACGGGGTCGGGTACGCGATCGACGTGGGGGCGGGCGCGCTCGACCTGCTGGAGTTCGAGGCCCTGGTCGACCGGGGCGAGTTCGCCGAGGCGCTCGCGCTGTGGCGCGGGGCGCCGCTGTCCGACCTGCCCGGCAGCCCCGTCTGGGACCGCCGCCTCGAACCCCTCCACCGGGTACGCCTGTGGGCCGCCGAGGCGCTGATCGACCGGCGGATCCAGCGTGGGGACCACGACGGGGCCGTGTCCGAGCTGCGCGGGCTGCTGGCCGAGCACCCGTACCGCGAGGACCTGTGGGGGCGGCTGGTGCTGACCCTGCACAGCGGCGGCAGGAAGGCCGAGGCCCTGCGTGCCTACGCCACGGTCAGGGCCCAGCTCGTGGACGAGCTCGGCGTCGAGCCGGGGGCCGACCTGCGCGGGGCGTACGAGCTGATCCTCGCGGACGAGGCGCTGCCCGCCGTGCCCCGCCAGCTCCCGCCCCGCCTTCCCGACTTCACCGGCCGGGCCGGCGAGGTGGCCGCGCTGGGCCGGCCGTTCACCGTCGCGGTGATCTCGGGGCCGCCGGGCTCGGGCAAGTCGGCGCTGGCCGTGCACGCGGCGCACGCGCTGTGCGGCGCCTACCCCGCCGGGCAGCTCCACCTGGAGCTCGGCCTGCGGGAGCCGGGCGACCTGCTGGCCGAGGCGCTCCGAGGGCTCGGCGTTCCCGGCGTGCCGCCGACCGTGGGCGAGCGGTCCGCGCTGTTCAGGTCGCTGCTGGCCGAACGGCCGATGCTGGTGCTGCTCGACGACGCCCGCGACGCGGACCAGGTGCGCCCGCTGCTGCCCGGCGACGGCAGCGTGGTGATCGTCACCAGCCGCCGCCGCGTCACCGAGCTGCCCGGCGCGGTGCTGGTCCAGCTCGGACCGCTGGCGCCCGACGAGGCGCTGTCCCTGCTCGGCTCCATCGTGGGCGGGGACCGGGTGGCCCGGGAGCGCGAGGCCGCGCTGGCCATCGTGGCCGCCTGCGCCGGGCTGCCGCTGGCCGTCAGGAACGCGGGCACCCGCCTGGCCGCCCGGCCCGGCTGGTCGCTGTCGGTGCTCAGGCAGCGGCTGGCGGATGACTGGCTCGGCGAGTTACGGGACGTGCGGACCAGCTTCGACGCCGGGTACGCGCGCCTGCCCGCCGAGGCCGCTCGTACGCTCGCGACGTTCGGCCTGCTCGGCGCGTCCGCGCAGCCCGGGTGGGTGGTCGACGCGGCGCTCGGGCGGCATTGGGCCGACGACGTGACCGACCTGCTGGTGGACGTCAGCCTGCTGGACCTGGTCGGCACCGACGCGGTGGGCCAGCCGCGTTACCGCGTCCCCGACCTCATCGGCCGTCACGCGCTCGAACGCGTTCCTGCCCTCCCTCTCGGAGAACCCCGGCTGGACGCGGTGGGCAGGGTGCTGGCGGCGTGGACGGCGACCGCGGAGCACGCCATGGCGCGGCTGCCGACCACCGTGTTCAGCCTCACGGCCGCCCGGGCGCCCCGCTGGCGGCTGCCCGACCGCACCCTCGACCGGTTGACGGCCGACCCGGTCGCGTGGTTCGAGGCCGAGCACGAGGCGCTGGCCGGGGCGGTGGACCTGGCGGCCGGGTCGGGCCTCGCGGAGTCGGCGTGGGGGCTGGCCGCGGCCATGGTCCCGTACCTCGACCTGCACTGCCATCTCGCCACCTGGCGGCGCACCCACACGGCCGCCCTGGCCGCCGCCCGGACGGCCGGCGACAGGTACGGCGAGGCCGCGATGCTCAGGGGCCTGGCGCAGGTCAGCCTCTACCAGGACCGCTACGAGGAGGCGGCCGACGGCTTCACCCGCTCCCGCCAGATATTCAGCGACCTGGGCGACCGGCGGGCCGAGGCCACCTCCATCTGCGGGCTCGGGGCCGTGAGCCAGTTCAGAGGCCGGCCCGCGCACTCGCTCATCCACTTCAGGAACGCGCTGGCCATCTTCGTGGCCACCGGCGACCGGCACGGCGAGGCGTTCGCCCGCCAGGCCATCGGCCGGGCCTGCCTGAAGTCGGGGGACCTGGAGCAGGCGTCGGAGTCGCTCGGCCAGGCCATGCGGCTGGCCCAGGAGCTGGGGGACGCCCATCGGGAGGGGTGCGTGTGCCTCCAGATGGGACACCTGCACCAGGCGATGTCGTTCCACCAGCACGCTCTGGAGATCTTCGAGTCGCTGGGGGACCGGCACTGCGGGGCGTACGCGCTGCAGAGCCTGGCCGGGCTGCAGGCGGCGCGCGGTGACCTCGCGCGGGCCTCCACCGGGCTCGAAAGGTCGCTGGAGATCTTCCAGGAGCTCGGCGACCTCAGCGGCGCGGCCTCCTCCACGCAGCTCCTGGGCGAGCTGTACCGCTCGGCCGGTCGTACGGGGCTGGCGCGCACCTATCTCAGCCACGCCAGCGCGCTGCGCCGCAGCCTGCCCGTCTAGGGCCTTCCGCCGAGGTCGGAGCGGATCATGCTGTACCGCACACCGTCGTGCCACTCCCCGGCCCGGAAGCCGGCGCCGCGGATGACGCCCTCGCGGGTGAACCCCGCCTTCTCCAGCGCCCGCTGCTCGGCCACGTTGGTGATCTCCGTGGACGCCTCGATCCGGTTGGCCGTCGAGTGGTCGAACAGGTAGCGCGCGAGCAGCCGCTGCGCCTCGGTGCCGTGGCCCTGGCCGCGGTGCTCCGGCGCCACGATCAGTCCCATCTCCCAGTAGTAGCTGGCGCGGTTGGCGACGTGCTTGCTCCACACCAGGAAACCGACCTGCTCGTCGGCGTTCGCGATGATCAGGGTGCCGCCGTCGTCGCCCAGCATGCCGTTCTCCTGCCAGCGCGTGCGCATGCGATGGGGGTTCTGGAAGCCGTACCACTGGAACTCGCCCGAGCTGCCGGGGTCGCTCGTGAGCCGGTGCAGGAAGGACAGGTCGTCCTCTTCGACAGGACGCAGGCGAACAGTCATGATCGGGACACTAGACGACGTACCAGTCGCTTGAGGCGGGACTCCTGGAGCGGGGCGCCCTCAAGGGCGTCAAGGGCCTCCGCGGCGGTCGGGCGCTTGGCCGGGGAGTGGTCGAGCATCCGGCGCACGACCTCCGGCACGTCGGGACCGTGGGCGTCGGCGCTGGTCGGGAACTGGCCGGTGAGGAGCTGGTAGGCGATGGCGCCGGCCGCGTAGACGTCGGAGGCGGTCGTCATGAGGTCGGGCCGCTCCTGGCACTCGGGCGCCACGTAGTGCGCGTCGAGCACGTTGCCCAGCTCGTGGGCGACGGTGTAGTTGCGCGGGCCCGGCTTGGCGTAGTCGAACCCGGTCAGCACCGCGTGCCCGTCGTCGGTGACCAGGACGGAGGCGGGGGTCAGCGCGCGGTGGACGACGCCGTGGGCGTGGGCGTGCGCCAGCCCGCGCAGCAGGTCCTGGATCACGCCCAGCCGGGCGCCCTTGCCCAGCGACAGCTGCAGCGTCTCGCCGTGCACGTCGTCCAGCACCAGCACGAACCGGCTCTCGTCGTCGATGGCGAAGAAGTCGCGCGAGCGCACCACGCACGGGTGCGGGGGGATCCTGGCCAGGGTCTGGTACGCGTTGGCGATGCGCTGCCGTTCGGCCGCCCGCGCGTGGTGGTCGGCCAGCGGGTCGGCCTGGTAGACCCGCAGCAGCACGGTCTCGCTGCCCGGCAGCGTGGCGTTGAACGCGCGGTATTCGGTGATCTTGGTGTCGCCGCCGAGCTGCTCCTCGACCTCCCAGTTGCCGAACCTCGGCGGCGCGGTGCTGCGGCGTACGCTCTGGTTGAGCGCGTCGAGGATCGCGGTGAGGTACGGCTTGGTGTCCGGGCTGCAGCCGCGCCTGACCCTGGAGACGTCGCTCAGCGTGGCGAGCAGGCGGGGCAGGTCGGTGACGTTGATCGCGTCGCGCCCGGCCGGGTCGATCAGCTCGGCGTCGGGCGAGGAGAGCACGACCAGGCTGTCGACGTAGACCCGCTCCAGCTGGGTGGCCTTGGACACCAGCAGGCCCTTCAGCGCCTTGGCGGTGCCCCGCAGCTTGGCCACGGGAGAGCCGAACGCCTCCCTGCGCGGCGGGAACCAGCGCGTGCCCGACACCTCGATGCGGCCCCTGGTGCCCTTGACGTCGACGACCACGATCGAGTGGCCGGTCAGCACGATCAGGTCGACCTCGAAGACGTCGTGGCCGCGCGGAACCTCGATGTTGTGCAGCAGCAGCCAGTCGGCGGGCGCCTGGTCGCGCAGATAAGCGATCACCCGCCGTTCGGCGTCGTTGACCGGACGTCCCCCGCCGACGATCTCTGCCATGAGAGGTATCCTCCCACGATTGCGCATTGACAGCATGTTGTCGAAATGACAGGATGTTGTCATGAAGGGAATCGTGCACCACGCCGTTTATGACACGTTCGCCGACTGGGAGACCGGTCACGCGACCACGCACCTCCGCAACGGGCGCTACCAGCGCGAGCCGGGCGGCTTCGAGATCGTCACCGTGGGGTTGACCACGGATCCCGTCGTCAGCATGGGCGGGCTGCGCGTCACCCCGGACCTGGCGCTCGACCAGCTCTCGCCCGCCTCCAGCGCGCTGCTCATCCTGCCCGGGGCCGACCTGTGGGACGCCGGCCCGTCGCTGGCGCCGTTCGCCGCCAAGGCTGGGGAGTTCCTGGACGCGGGGGTGCCGGTGGCGGCCATCTGCGGCGCCACCGCCGGGCTCGCCCGCGAAGGGCTCCTGGACTCGCGTGATCACACGAGCGCGGTGGTGCAGTATCTGGAGGCGCAGGAGGGCTACGCCGGCGCCGGTCACTACCTCGACCGGGACGCGGTGCTCGGGGGCGACCTCATCACGGCTGGTCCCACGGAGCCGGTGGCGTTCGCGCGGGAGATCTTCCGCCGCCTCGACATCTACCGTCCTGAGGTGCTGGACGCGTGGTTCCGGCTGTTCGCGAGCAGCGACCCGGCGGCGTTCGGGGTGTTGATGGCGGCATGACCGACACGGGGGAACTGCTCTCGGGCCTGGCGCTGGGGTCGTTCCGGCTCAACGGGCAGTTCCTTCAGGTGGCGGAGGGGCTGGCCCGCCCGGCGGGGATGACGGCGGCCTGGTGGCAGGTGCTCGGGGCGGTCCTGCGGGAGCCGCTCCCGGTGGCGGGGGTGGCCCGCGTCATGGGGATGACCAGGCAGGGGGTGCAGCGGATCGCGGACCTGCTGGTGGAGCGGGGGCTGGCCGAATACCTGCCCAACCCGGCGCACCGGCGCGCCAAGCTCCTCCAGCCCACGGCCGCCGGGCGCGCGGCCGTCGCCAAGATCAACCCCGGCCATCAGGCCCTCGCTGATCGGCTGGTGGCGGAGATGGGGGTGGACGCGGCCCGCGACTGCCTCGCCGCCCTCCACCTCCTCTCCACCACCCTCGACCGCCTCACCACCCCCTCCTGACCCCGCCGCCGCACCCCGGCGTCCTGGAACGCCACGTCGGTGGGAGGCGGCGCGGTGGAGCCCGGCGCCGGGGTGCGGCGGCCCGCCGGTCGCGCCACCGACGCGGTGCGCGGGCGTCCGTCGGGTGTGCGTCCTGGGGCGCGGTGGTCGGACGCGGGCAGCACCCAGCACCTCGGAGCGCCGCAGCGGCGGTGACGAGGCGCGGCGGGTGGAATTCATGGTCGTTTTTGAATCCCGCCACCCACCCGGCCGTCACCGGAGTTTGCGGCGGGGTTTGAAGACCGAGAGCGTGGTCGCGGTCATCAGCATGGCGATCTGCGTCCCCAGTACGCCCACCTGCCCCCACTGGCGAGTGGCTGGGACGGCGGCGGCGCCTTCGGTGGCGGCCGCCATTCCCTCGGGGTCGAACAGGAACATGCCCACGCAGATCACGGCCACCAGGAGTACGAGCTTGGCCGCCACCCAGTAATAGCGAAACAGCCCCCAATGGCTGGTCAGCCCCAGTGTGAGGCCGCTGATCAATGCGATGAGGCTGAGCGGTATGCCGCCCGCGAAGACCAGGGCGGGCATCAGCCGATAGGCCGCGTGCGCCAGTCCGGCGTCCTTTGTCAGGGCCGCCGCCGTATTCAGCACGACCAGGCCCCACACCTCTCCGACCAGCGCGACGGACGCGATGACATGGATAACCATGACCGTCTTGCGGATACTCGGCCGCATCGATCTCACCTCCGCATTGAGTGAACTCGCCGGCCATCATCGACGCTTTGTTCGCCCGGCACGTCAGCCTCCGGAGGGCTCTCCGGGTACGCCGGCAGGCGTAGGGGCGCTTCTCAAGTTTCGGGTGATCGTTTCCTAAACGACAGTGCAGGTTCGGCCCATCGGGTGCGCGACGGGCCAAAATAAATCCCGCCAAAAGGGCTTCGAACCCTGCGCGTGGGTCCCGTTTCGGCGACGGTCGGGAAAACTCCGTGCCAAGAATGCGAGGTGCCGCCTTGACTTCGAGGTGGGCTTTTTGAGTTGCAGTTCCGGCCGCCTGCCGCGATGGTTATTTCCGGCACCTCACAGCCCTGCACAAACGACTAGGCGCTGAATTCCGGCGCCGTTCCATGGAGGAAACCACACATGATCCGTCGCATTCTGGCCGGTGCAGCAATCGCGGCCGCCGCGTTCGGTCTCTCCGCAACGGGAGCCTCGGCCAGCGTCGGCCCCAACCCGCACAACAGCGGGCAATCCATCCTGAGTCAGCTGAGCGCCCTGGACGACCTGACCGCGCTCAACGACGTCCTCAACGACTCCGTGAAGTACGTCGACATCCTGACCCTCCTCCACCTGCAGGACATCGATGCCAACATCCTAAACAACCAGGAGAACACGGGCGACAACAACTGACGGCTCCTCTCGTGGCGTAGGCAGGAAGCCGATCGGCGGTTCCCGGGAGGGACTCCGCCCGGCCAAGGTCGTCTTCCTGGTGCCTTGAGGTGAACCGCGAAAACGGGCCGTGGACGTTCGCGAACCCACGGCACGGGCCCGGTGCGCACCGAGCTCTCCGTCCCGCGGCCCAGGTCGATCACTGCAGGACGACCTGGGCCGCGTGGCCGTTCACGGCGGCGGAGCTCGGGGCGTCGCCGCCGTCCGAGGCCGCGGAGCTCAGCGCGTGGCCGTTCATCCAGGTGTCGCTCGGCCGGACCACGCCGAGGAAGGTACGCCTGCCGAGCGGGTCCACCCGGACGGACTGCCCGGTGTACGGGGCGTGCACCATCCGCGTCGCGTCCACGACGATGCCGACGTGCTCGGGCCCGGGGCTGTGAGAGTCGCTGTCGAAGAAAATCAGATCCCCCGGCTCCGCCCGCTCCTTGGGTATCCGGATCCCGGAGCGCCACTGCTCCCGCGTGGTCGAGCCGATCGACACCCCCGCCCGCGCCCACGCGTATTCCGCGAGCCCCGAGCAGTCGAATCCCCACGTCTTCGCACCTCTTCCGGTGCCGAACCCGGGGCCGTTCACCCCGCCGCCGCCCCACGAGTACGGGACGCCGATCATCTCTATCGCCGCACGCATCGCGATCGTCCCGCTCGCCGATCGCCGGGCCATCGCGGGAATGGCCGGAACCGCGCACAGAATCATCGGTGCCAGTGCTATTGGCAGCAGCCGCCGTGTTCTATTCATGACATATTCAGCGCTCCCGTCGGCCCGCCTCCGCCCGCCCGTTCTCCCGATAGCATTCCTCCTTCTGTATAGCGATAAAACGGACTTTGACCATACGGGAGGTCCGTATGGCCATAAGCTGAAAAACTGCCCCCACGCCACCCCAGGGCAAATGCGTGCTTGTCGTATATATCCGGACGATCCATGATCAACAATCAAGGAATTGGTGCGCGCATTTGACTCCGGCTTAGCACAGTCGGGTTGCGGCCCGTCGAGGCACCGCGAAATGGTATTCCTGGAATCCCGCAGCCCGGTGCGAGTGATTCACGATGACGCGCATCCCGCGCAAATTCCGACGAAGGAGAAACAAGAAATGATGCGTCGCATTCTCGCTGGTGCAGCGATCGCGGGTTGCCTGCTCGGGTTCTCGGCCACGAGCGCCTCCGCCGACGTCGGTCCCAACGCGTTCAACAAGAAGCAGCAGATCCTCAGTCAGCTGAGCCTGCTCGACGACCTCACGCTGGCCAACGACGTCCTCAACGACTCCGTGAAGTACATCGACGCCGCGACCATCGGTCACCTGCAGGACCTCGACATCAACCTGCTCAACAACCAGTCCCACGTGGGCGACAACAACTGAGCGCGTACGCCTGACGTGAGGGCGCTCCGGTAGCCACGGCCCCTGTGGCGGCACCAGTGGCGGCACCTTGCCGGAGCGCTCCCCGGGCCGGGGCGGCACCGTCCGAGTCGGATCTTTCGCAGCAGTCAAGGGCACGGCCATGCCGTGCCCTTCATAATTTCCCCGAAATTCGGTCATTTTCCGGCGAAAATTACATAGCCAAACATACTTCGTGTAACCTGGGTTCTGGTTATTTGCCAGAGACCGGATTACACCCCCAGAGCGTGCGTGTTGGGGGGCGAAGAGCGTGAGCGTCCAAGAGCGGTTGCTCTACCAGGATGGGCAGCTGACGATCACGGTGCGCGCTGCGCCCGGACCGCCGGCCGTCGCGCTGGTCGGCGAGATCGACGCCTCCAACAGCCCCGCGGTGGCCGACACCCTGGCGGGGTGCCGCCAGGGCGCGTACATCGTCGTCGACACGGGCGAGCTGACCTTCATCGACGTCTCCGGCCTGCGGGTGCTCGTCATGCCCACGCTGCCGCCCGCGGAGCGGTGGATCCGCCTGCACAATGTCACGCCGTACCAGCGGCGACTGCTCCGCATGATGGGCTGGTTCTACGAGCCCCGCACCCATCACCTGCCCGCGTAGGCCGCCGAGGTGCCGAGGCCCGTCGGCCCGCCCAGCCGCCGCTCGGGCACCCGGTTGTGGCGGAGCAGCGAGGCCTCGTCGAACCGGGAGCAGTGGTGGTGCCAGTGGAACACCCCGGCCACCCAGTTACGCAGCCCGTCCACGAACGCGTCGAGGTCCTGCCGGGCGTCCGCGTCGAGGTCGAGGTCGTCGGCGACGACCGGCAGCTCGTGCTCGACGATGTGCTGGAACTGGCCCACCCGCGAGTCCAGCAGGTCGGTCACGATGCCGAGCGCCGTCGGGTAGTCGCAGTCGAAGAAGTGCTGCACCACCAGGATGCCGTTGTGCAGGTCCCCCTCGAACTCGATCTCCTTCTGGTAGGAGAAGACATCGTTGATCAGCGTTCCGCAGTCGGCGGCGGTGTTCTCCAGTGACCGGATCGGCCCGCTCTCGCGCAGCTCACGGGGGAGCCGCCGGCCGTGCCGCATCCGGCTGAAGCTCATGGTCAGCTCGCTGCCGGCGGCCTGCCGGCGCATCTCGACGAAGTCCACGGGGTCGGGGATGCGGTTGGCGAACTGGTTGCCCAGCTCCCACAGCCAGGCGAGACACGTGCTCTCGACCGCCTCGCGCAGCTCGCGGCGCCCCTCCGGCGGCATCGGCCCCACCGTACGCGCCCAGACGTCGGCCAGGCCCCGCTCCAGCACGCTCGCGGGCGCCGGCGCGGGCGAGCCGTCCAGCGGCATGAACGCCGAGAACCGCTCCACCGCGATCCTGGCCGCCGCGAGGTTGCGGGACCGGCCGAAAACGGCCGGGAAGTAGTCGTCCGCGTACGTGCCCCACGCCATCCAGTACGACGCCAGGTCCAGCTCCTCGGGACTGCCGTCGGGATGCAGGCCCGCGGTGCACAGAGGCAGGTCGAGGTCGACGAGCCGTTGCTCGTCCCACAGGGTCGAGTCGAGCATCCCCATCTCCCCACACCAGGCCACGGTGTTGCGCCGGGCGGCGTCGAGATGGGACGACAGCCTGACCTGGAAGGGCATGGGCAGGTCGGGGATCCGCGAGGGCCCCACCCGCTGGTACGGCACGTACGTGAAGTTACGCAGCCGCTTGGCCCCCAGCATGTTGACGATCGACGGCATGCCCAGCGGCTTGCGGGCGGCGACCCGCTTGTTCATGTACCGGCTGGAGCGCAGGTGCCACTCGTGCCCGCCCGACTGCCAGTCCTGCAGCCCCTTGACGTAGGCCAGCACGCCGGCCGCGGTGAGCGGGTCGACGCCGTACTCCACGAACAGCGGGCCCAGCTCGCCCAGCGCCGTGTGCTCGAACTGCTGCATCCGCGAGGTCAGCAGGTCGTTGACCGCGTCCGCGGCCTCCTGCGTGCCGCATCCCAGGAACCTCTCCAGCACCAGCACGCCGTTGCTCAGCTCACCCTCGTCCCCGACCTCCCGCTCGTAGGAGAACAGGTCGTTACGCAGGTGGACCGCGTCCGCGAAGGCGTCCTTCAGCACCCGCAGCGGCCGGGTCCCGGCCAGCCGGGCGGGCACCTCGGCGCCCACCGCGTGCTCGACGAGCCCCGCCGACCAGGGAGCCCCGCCGACCTTGCGGCGCATCTCGATGTACTCGACCGGGTTGGCCACCCGCCCCCGGTTGATGTTGGCCAGCTCCCAGAGGGACTCGTTCAGCAGGTTTCTGGTGCTCTCGGCGAAGCGCGCCCGCCAGTCCGCCGACCTGCTGGGCACCGTACGCACCCACAGGTCGGCCAGGCCCGCCTCGACGGGGTTGGTGGGCTCGGGCATGGTCAGGTCATCGCCCATCGGCATGAACTGCGCGATCCGGTCGAGGTACGCCTTGCTGCCGGCCAGGTCGCCGGTGCGCTTGAAGACCTCCAGGAAGTGGTCGTCGAAGAAGAAGACCCACACGTACCAGTCGGTGATCAGGCAGAGCTCGACGGCGTCGCAGTCGGGATGCGTGTACGAGCACAGCAGCGCGTAGTCGTGGGCGTCGAGGTCGGCCTCCTCCCAGATGCCAGAGCCTTCGGACATGCCCAGGTCGCGCGCCCACTGTCTGGAGTGCGCGCGAGCCTCTTCGAGATGCGGGTTCAGCCGCGCCGGGTACGGCATGTAGAAGTCCGGCAGTTCGAACGGCTGGCTCATGGCAGCTCCTCCACGTAAGTGATCGGCCGGCACCGCGCGCAGGCGGTGCCGGCCGTCCGGTTCCTCGCTCAGCCGTTCCTGCCGACCTCGACGTCCTCCAGCACGCCGAGCGCGTCAGGCACGAGCACCGCCAGCGAGTAGTACGCACTCACCAGGTAGGACATGACCGCCTTCTCGTTGATGTTCATGAACCGGACCGACAGGCTCGGCTGGTACTCGTCGGGGATGCCGGTCTGGTGCAGGCCGACGACCCCCTGGTTCTCCTGGCCGGTACGCATGAGCAGGAATGACGTCGTGTAGGTGGAGGAGACCGGGATCTTGTTGCACGGGAAGATCGGGACGCCCCGCCAGGCCGGCACCTTGTGCCCGAAGGCCTCGATGGACTGCGGGTAGACGCCGCGCTTGCTGCACTCCCGGCCGAAGGCCGCGATGGCCTGCGGGTGCGCGAGGAAGAACGCCGGGTCCTTCCACACGGTGGCCAGCAGGTCGTCGAGGTCGTCGGGGGTGGGGCGGCCGGAGCGGGTGCGGATGCGCTGGCTGAAGTCGGCGTTGTTGAGCAGGCCGAACTCCTTGTTGTTGATCATCTCGTGTTCCTGCCGCTCGCGCAGGGCCTCGATGGTGAGGCGGAGCTGCTGGTCGAGCTGGCTCATCGGCTGGTTGTACAGGTCGGAGACCCGGGTGTGCACCCGCAGGACCGTCTGCGCCACGCTCAGCTCGTACTCGCGCGGGCTCAGCTCGTAGTCCACGAACGTGCCGGGCAGCACGGGCTCGCCGCTGTGGCCGGCCGACAGGTCGATCGCCGCCTCGCCGTAGTCGTTGTGGGCGTGCTCCCCGCTCGCCGAGAGCCACTGGTCCAGGTGCTCGCGCAGGCCGGGAGACTGGTCGGCGAGCTGCTCGAAGTCCTGCCGGGACAGCGTGAGCACGGTGGTCTTGGTCTTGGCCCGCGCGGTGAAGTCGAAACTGCCGCCACTCGTCAGCGTCGCCTCACCGAGATAGTCGCCGTCGGCCAGGACGCCGAGGTTCTGCTCGTCGCCGTACGCGCCGCGGCTCACCTTGGCCACCCGGCCGTGGGCGATCAGCACGAGCCGGTCAACGGGACGGCCCTCGGAGACGATCTCCTCGCCCGCCTCCACCTCACGCTGGGCGAAACGATCGGCCAGCGCCCCCAGCACCTCCGTATCGTCGAAGCCGCGCAGCATGGGCAGCTCGGTGAGCTCCGCAGGGATGACCCGCACGTCCGAACCGGTCGTGCTGAACGTGATGCGGCCGTCACCCAGCTCGTACGTCAGCCGCCGGTTGACCCGGAACACACCGCCCGAACACTGCACCCACGGCAACAGCCGCAGCAGCCAGCGGGAGGTGATCTCCTGCATCTGCGGCGCCGTCTTGGTCGTGGTCGCGAGCTGTCTGGCGGCCTCGGTGCTGAGGCTGAGCTGGCTGTTGCCGTTGGCGGCCTCAGGTGTGGGCGAGTTGGTCGTTTCGGTCATCGTGCTGCACCACCAATCTGGGTTTGGGACCTAGCCGGGGTTGCGGGTGGATCGGATTTCGAGCGGCAGGGAGAACGTGAGGGTCTCCTCGGTCACGGTCACCGGCTCCACGTCGTCGTATCCGTGGGCGGCGAGCCAGCCGAGTAACTCCCCGACCAGCCGCTCGGGGACGGAGGCGCCGGAGCTGACCCCGACGGTCCGCACGCCGTCGAGCCAGCGCTCGTCGGCGTCGGCGGCCCGGTCGATCAGGTACGCCGCTCCCGCGCCCGCGTTGAGGGCCACTTCGACCAGCCGCCGCGAGTTCGACGAGTTGGCGGAGCCGACGACGATGACCAGCTCGCACCGCGGGGCGATCCTGGTGATCGCCTCCTGGCGGTTCTGGCTGGCGTAGCAGATGTCGTCGCTGGGCGGGTCGACCAGCTGGGGGAAGCGTTTGCGCAGCTCGGCGACGGCCTGCATGGTCTCGTCCACGGCCAGCGTGGTCTGCGACAGCCAGCTCATCGGGCGCGAGCCGCCCGCCGTCAGCTCGTCGGGCCTGGCCGGGTCCACGACGTGGATGCGCTCGGGGGCCTCGCCGAACGTGCCCTCGACCTCCTCGTGCTCGGCGTGGCCGATGAGCACGATCTCGTAGCCCGCCTCGGCCATGCGCACGGCCTCTTTGTGGACCTTCGTGACCAGCGGGCAGGTGGCGTCGATCGTCCGCAGGCCGCGCAGCCCCGCCTCGTCCTTCACCGCCGGCGCGACGCCGTGGGCGGAGAAGACGACCAGCGAGCCGTCGGGGACCTCGTCGAGCTCCTCGACGAAGATAGCGCCGCGCCGGGTGAGGTCGTCGACCACGTACGTGTTGTGCACGATCTGTTTGCGCACGTAGACCGGTGGACCGAAGCGTCTCAACGCCTCTTCGACGGTGCTGATCGCACGCTCGACACCCGCGCAGAAGCCGCGCGGGGCCGCGAGAAGAACCTGTCCCATCTGGGGAACCTCTCTACTTGGTGCGGTGCGCGAGCTGGTCGGCCAGCACGGCCAGCGCTCTCGCCGCGTCCGGCTCCATCCGCGCCGCGGCCAGCGCCGTCACGGCCTCGCGCACACGGTCTTCGATCATTTCCTCGACCTCGGCCAGCGCTCCCGTGTCGCGCAGGATCTGCCGCAGCTCCTCGGCGCGCTCCTCGGTCAGCTCCGGGTTGCCGTGCCAGCTCTTGAGATGGGCGAGCTGGACGGGGGTGGCCCGCAGCACGGCGTGCGCGACGAGCACGGTGTGCTTGCCCTCGCGCAGGTCGTCCAGCGCCGACTTGCCGGTCTCCGACTCCAGGCCGAACGTGCCGAGCACGTCGTCGCGGAGCTGGAACGCCTCGCCCAGCGGCAGGCCGAAGCGAGAGTAGGACTCCAGCAGCTCCAGTGAGGCCCCGGCCAGCGCGCCGCCGATCTGCAGCGGCCGCTCGACGGTGTACTTGGCGGTCTTGAACCGGATCACCGTGAGCGCCTCGTCCACGCTCGCACCTGAGCGGATCTGGGCCAGGACGTCGAGATACTGGCCGCTGATGACCTCGGTGCGCATGGTGTCGAACACGTGGTGCGCGGCCCGCAGCCGGTGCGGCTCCACGCCGCACGACGACAGCATGGTGTCGGACCAGGCCAGGCTCAGCGTGCCGAGCAGGATGCCGCCCGCCTGCCCGAACGCGTCCGAGCCCGGGCCGCGGTGCAGCCCGGCCAGGCTCCTGTGCACGGTGGCCCGGCCGCGCCGCAGCTCGCTGCCGTCCATGATGTCGTCGTGGATGAGCAGGCCGGCGTGGCAGAGCTCCAGGGACGCGGCGGCGGTGATGATCTCGTCGCCGTCGCCCCCGCCGGCGCCCCGCCAGCCCCAGTAGCAGAGCTGCGGCCTGACGCGCTTGCCGCCGTTGAGGACGAAGTCGGTGAGCAACTGGTACGCCGCCTCGACGTCGGGGTCGTCGAGGGGAGCTCGCCAGGTCTCGAGGAAACCGGCCAGGCGACGGTCGATGCGTGATCCAACGTTGTGCTGAGTGAAGCTCACCGGCATGCGCGCGGCTCCTTCTGTCAGGGCGTCAGCTACCAATAGTTACTCACCCAATACAGAGCGTGTAAAGCGTTTTGGCGTGGAGCGTTCGCCCTTTGCCAAGATCCAGGCGTGTCGGGAGGCCACCTGGAGCCACGGCCGATTTGATGGCATATGTACGGGTATGCGGCATTTGTGGCTATTCCGTAAGGAGGCACCATGAAGGCAGTCACCTGGCACGGCAAGCGCGACGTCCGGGTCGAGGAGGTTCCCGATCCCGCCATCAAGGAGCCCAACGACGCGGTCATCAGGATCACCACGACCGGGATCTGCGGCTCCGACCTGCACCTGTACGAGGTGCTCGGGCCGTTCATGGCCGAGGGCGACATCCTCGGGCACGAGCCCATGGGCATCGTCGAGGAGGTCGGCTCCGCGATCGAGAACATCAAGCCGGGTGACCGCGTGGTCATCCCGTTCAACATCTCCTGCGGCCACTGCCACACGTGCGGCATGCAGCTCTACGCGCAGTGCGAGACCACGCAGGTCCGCGAGCAGGGCATGGGAGCGGCCCTGTTCGGCTACACCAAGCTCTACGGGCAGGTGCCCGGCGGGCAGGCCCAGTACCTGCGGGTCCCCGAGGCGCAGTTCGGCCCGCTCAAGGTGCCCGAGGGGCCGCCGGACGAGCGCTTCGTCTACCTGTCCGACGTGCTGCCGACCGCCTGGCAGGCCGTCGAGTACGCGGACGTCCCCGAGGGCGGCAGCGTCACCGTCTTCGGCCTCGGCCCCATCGGCCAGATGTGCTGCCGCATCGCCCGCCACCGCGGCTACCGGGTGATCGGCGTGGACGGCGTCACGCAGCGCCTGGAGATGGCCCGCCGCCACGGCATCGAGGTCATCGACGCGAGCGAGGTCGCCGACGTCCCCGAGGAGGTCCGCCATCGGACCTCCGGACGCGGCACGGACTCGGTCATCGACGCGGTCGGCATGGAGGCCCACGGCTCCCCGGCCGCCAAGCTCGCCCAGACGCTCACCACGATGCTGCCGGGCGCGGTGGCCGCGCCGCTCATGTCGCACACGGGCGTGGACCGCCTCGCCGCCCTCAACCACGCCATCGGCTCCGTACGGCGCGGCGGCGTCATCTCCGTCATCGGCGTCTACGGGGGCATGACGGACCCCATGCCCATGCTGCGCATGTTCGACAAGGGCATCACGATGCGCATGGGGCAGGCCCACGTCCGGCGGTGGACCAACGCGCTGATGCCGCTGGTGACCGACGAGTCGGATCCGCTCGGCGTGATGGACCTCGCCACCCATCGGATGCCCCTGGAGCAGGCGCCCCTCGCGTACGAGATGTTCCAGAAGAAGTCCGACGGAGCCGTCAAGATCCTGCTCCAGCCATAATCTGGCAGGTCAGAGGGGTTTCGCTGCCCGGTCGGCGGGCAGCGAAGCACCCATGAGAGTCGTTGTGGTGGGTGCGACCGGCAACGTCGGCACCAGCCTGGTGCGGGCGCTGGCCGCCGACGACGGCGTGACCTCGATCGTCGGGGTCGCCCGTCGGCTGCCCGGATGGCGGATCGACCGCACCGACTGGCGGCAGGCTGACGTCGCGACCGCGGATCTGACGCGGATCTTCGACGGGGCGGACGCCGTCGTCCATCTCGCGTGGCTGTTCCAGCCCACCAGGGACCCGGCGACGACCTGGCGGGCGAACGTGCTGGGCAGTATGCGCGTCTTCCGCGCCGTCGCCGAGGCGGGGGTGCCCGCGCTCGTCCACGCCTCGTCCGTGGGCGCGTACTCGCCGGGGCCCGAGGACCGGGCGGTGGACGAGAGCTGGCCCACGCACGGCTGGCCGGGGGCCGCGTACGGGCGGGAGAAGGCGTACGTCGAGCGGGTGCTCGACGTCTTCGAGAACGATCACCCGAGCATCCGGGTGGTGCGGATGCGGCCGGGGTTCGTCTTCCAGCGGGTGGCCGCCACCGAGCAGCGCAGGCTGTTCGGCGGGCCGTTCGTGCCGGGGTGGCTGATCAAGGAGGGGCGGATCCCGTTCGTGCCGGACATCCCGGGCCTGCGGCTCCAGGCGCTGCACGCGGAGGACGCGGCGGAGGCGTACCGGCTGGCCGTCACCAAGGAGGTGCGGGGGGCGTTCAACCTCGCCGCCGCGCCCGTGCTCGACCCGCCCGACCTGGCCAAGCTGCTCGGCACCCGTACGGTCCCGGTCTCGCCCGCCGTGGCCAGGACGGTCATGTCGGCGGCCTGGCACCTGCGGCTCCTGCCGGCCGCGCCCGGCCTGCTGGACCTGGTCCTGCGGGCCCCGATCATGAAGACCGACCGCGCCAGGGACGTGCTGGGGTGGACGCCGCGGCACCCGTCGTGGGAGGCCGTGCGGGAGCTGTTCGAGGGGCTGCACGACGGGGCCGGCATGGACACCGCGCCGCTGGCCCCCGACGGCGGACCCGTCGGCCGCGTCAAGGAGCTCGCCGCCGGTGTCGGTGGTGCGTCCGGGGTGTAAGTCGTCTCCTCCGGGGAACGTGACACACGACGCGAGGTCCTGAAGCGCGAGAGCCGCCCTGTAGCCGCCCTGTCGGACGACACGGAGGGAGCGCATGCGGACCCTGATGGCCCAGCCCTTCGCCCTCGACGACGTCACCAGGCTGCGCCGCGCCGTGGCCGAGTGCGCCAGGAGCTGCGGGCTGAGCAGCCCTCGGCTGGACGACTTCGTCCTGGCCGTGCACGAGAGCGTCGTCAACGCCGTGGAGCACGGGGGTGGGCATGGGTACTTCAAGCTGTGGACGGTGGACGGAGTCATCCGCTCGGAGACGTCCGACGAGGGGAGGGGCATCCCCGACGGGTACGTCAACGGCAGCATCACCCCGCTCGAGCTCGCGCAGGGCGGCAGGGGGATCTACCTCATCCGCCGGCTGTGCGACACGGCCGACTTCGACACCGGTCCCGGGGGGACGACGGTCCTGCTCACGATGCGGCTGCCGGGCGGGCCCGAGCGCGCGGCGCACGAGGTCATGAAACGCATCCGCGTGATGGCCGGCTGCCGCCCCTTCGGCCGTTTCATGGCCTGACCCCCGCTCCGCGCCGGGTGGTCGGGTGCCAGGTAGGCTCGCTACGTGAGCGGCGAAGCGCTTTCCCCGGGGATCATCTCGCCCGTCCGGCGCATCGGGCGGCGGGAGTTCGATTTCGCGCGCCAGGTCGCCGTCATGGCCATCGTCAACAGGACGCCCAACTCCTTCCACGACCAGGGCAGCACGTTCGAGCTCGACAACGCCGTGGCGGCCGCGTGCCGGGCCGTGGACGACGGGGCCGACTGGGTGGACATCGGCGGGTTCGCCTTCAGCGCGGCCCAGGCGCAGATCGGCGCGGACGAGGAGATCGACCGGGTCGCCCCGGTCATCGCCGAGGTCAGGAAGGCCACCGACGCCGTCATCTCCGTCGACACCCACCGGCCCGACGTGGCGCGGGCGGCCGTCGAGGCGGGCGCGGACGTGATCAACGACACCAACGGCCTGCGCGAGCCCGGCATGGCGGAGTTCGCGGCCAAGTCGGGGGTCAGCGTGATCGTGACGCACAGCCTCGGCGGCCCGGGCAGGCGCGTCTTCCGGCCGAGCTACCAGGACGTCGCCGCCGAGGTGGCCGGCTACCTGCGCGAGCGGGTCGCGTACGCGCTGGAGGCCGGGATCGCCCCGGACCGGATCATCATCGACCCCGGCCACGACCTGAACAAGAACACCTTCCACTCCCTGGAGATCACCCGGCGGCTGGAGGAGATCACCGCGATCGGCTACCCGACGCTGGTGGCCCTGTCCAACAAGGACTTCATCGGCGAGACGCTCGACCGGCCGCAGGGGGAGCGGAGGGAGGGCACGATCGCCGCCAACGTCTTCTCGATCGTCAAGGGCGCCCGCATCCTGCGGGTGCACGACGTGGCCGGCACGGTCGCGTCCGTACGCATGACCGAGGCCATGCTCGGCTGGCGTGGCCCGCTGACCCCGAGTCACAACCTGGCCTGAGGAGGCCGTCTTGACCGAGCGGAAACCCCTGGGCATGCCGTTCGAGAGCTGGATCGACCGGCAGATCCGCGAGGCGCAGGAGCGCGGCGAGTTCGACGACCTGCCCGGGGCCGGCAAGCCGCTGCCGGACCGGCCGCACGACGACATGTGGTGGATCAAGCAGAAGATCGAGAGCGAAGGGCTGTCGATGCCCCTGCCGCCCACGCTGGCGCTGCGCAAGCAGGCGGAGGAGGCGCTGGCCGACGCGCGCGGGGCCCGGTCGGAGACCGAGGTGCGGCGGATCCTCGACGAGATCAACCAGAAGATCCGCGACGCGATCAGGACGGGGCTGTCGGGCCCGCCGCTCAACCTGATGCCCTTCAACGTTGACGAGATCGTCTCGGAGTGGCGCAGAGCGCAGAGGTGAAGGGGCCCCGCGGACGGGGCCCCTTCGGGTGAATCGAGAGACCCGGGTCAGGCGGGTCCCTCCGAGAGACCCGGGTCAGGCGGGTCTCTCGGGCTCATGCCGGGGGCGATGGCCCCCGGTCCTGACGGTCGTCAGTTGACGGGCGGGTAGGCGTTCCTCAGCAGCTCCTGGAACTGCGCCGAGAACCAGCGTCCCGACAGCGGCGAGTTGGGCAGCGCGCCGCTCAGGTTGTTGCCGTTGAGGCTGTTGCCGTGGTAGGTCGGGTCGCACATCCGGTCGAACTTCTTGCCCTCGTCGTTCGGGATGTCCGAGCTGGCGCCGTCCGACTCGCCCGGAGGCTTGATCCAGACGTAGGCGTCGAACCCGGCCGCCGGGCTGGCGGTCGGCCGCGCGCCCAGACCGGCACCGCTCTGGTTGCACCAGTTGCCGGCGTGGATGCGGCGGTCGGTGCGCGACTGGTTGACGAAGTCGTCCACGTTGGTCGAGGTGCTCGGCCCGCTCGGGCGGGCGGAGCCGCCCCAGCCGTTGCGCGAGGTGTCGATCAGCATGCCGAGCCCGCTCTTGAAGCCCTTGGCGATGAGGGCGCTGCGCAGGGCGGCGGCGAACGACTGCTCGTCGACGTACCAGTTCCAGTCGACCCACTTGGACTGCCGGACCGACGTGCCGTTCACGGACGAGTTGATCGTGAAGTACGGCTCGGTGGTCGCGCCGTAGTTGGCGGTGTTGACGATGAAGCCGTCCACGCTGTCCACACCGGCGGTGGCGCCGGCCACGGTGTTGTAGAAGAGGTTGACCGTCGGGTTGAAGTTCGAGTCCCAGCCGAGCCAGGCGTGGTGGGCGGCGTCGATGTAGGTGTAGACGTTGGTGATGGCGTGCAGCTTGTTGAGCGCGTAGCGGACGCCGTCGACGTAGGCACCGGACGAGTTGGCCTCGGCGCACTTGGCGAAGCTGAGGTTGGTGACCAGGTTGGGCAGCGAGTCGGGCTCGATGATCGTGACGATGCGCAGGTTCGCGTACGCGGAGTCGCTCATGATCGCCGAGATCGGGTCGATGTACTCGGTCTTGTAGCGGTTGAGCCCGTTCTCGGCGACGAGCAGCTCGCCGTTGGAGGCCAGCGCCGAGCAGTCGCGGTTGGGCAGGTCGTAGATGACGAACTGGACGGTCAGCGGCGCGGAGCCGTTGGCGGCGTCCTGCCTGACGGCCTCGTCCAGGTGGGCGCGCAGGCCCATGGCGGAGGAGGAGCCCGCGATGGCCGCGATGCGGTCCAGCCAGACGGCGGTGGAGGTGTTGGCCACCGCGGAGCCGCCGGGCTCGGCCTGGGCCTTGGCCTTCCAGTCGGGGTTGACGTAGCCGGTGGCGCCGGCGTACGGGTTCTCGACGTGGCCGCCGGGGGTGGTGCCGCCGTCGTTGTCGGCCTCGGTGGCGGTGACCGTCCTGGAGGTCAGACCGGTCGAGGCGACGGTGATGGTGCGGCTGCCGTTGGCCGTGTCGGAGTCCTCGGAGGCGGCCAGGGTGACCGTCTGCGGGGTGTTCCAGTTGGACGACGTGAAGGTGAGGCTGCCGCCGCCGGAGACGGTGATGTTGGTGTCGCCGGTGCCCGCCGTCGAGGTGACGGTCACGTTCGAGGTCGGCGCGGCGGCCAGGCGCACGGTGTACGTGGCGGTGGCGCCCTCGGGCACGGTCACCGCGGTCGGCGTCACGATGATCGACTGCTCCACCACGGCGTCGTCGTCCACCTCGGTGGCCGAGACCGTGGCCGGGGTGACGCCGGTGCCGCCGACGGTGAAGGAGGCGGTGCCCGCGGTCGTGTCGGAGTCCTGGGCCGCGGCCAGGGTGACGGTCTGGGCGGTGTTCCAGTTGGACGGGGTGAAGGTCAGCGAGCCGCCCGAGCTGACGGACAGGTCGGTGTCACCGCTGGCCCGGGTGGTGGTGACGGTCACGTTGGCGGACGGGGCCGAGGAGAGGCGGGCCGTGAACGTCGCCGTGCCGCCCTCGTTCACCGCGACCGAGCTGGCCGAGGTGACCACCGACGGGGTGGTGGGGTTCCCGCCGCCGCCGCAGGTGACCCCGTTCACGGTGAACGCGGTCGGGTTCGGGTTGCTGCCCGTCCAGGTGCCGTTGAAGCCGATGGAGACCGAGCCGCCGGTGCTCAGGCTGCCGTTGTACGGCATGTTCGTCCCGGTCACCCGCGTGCCCGACTGGCTCCAGTTGGCCCCCCAGCCCGTCGGGGTGTACTTCTGCCCCGTGGTCGGGAAGTCGAAGCCCAGGTTCCACGACGTGATGGGGTCACCGGTGTTCTTCAACGTGATGCTCGCGGTGAAACCGCCCTGGCCGGGGCTGCTGGTCCACGAGTTGGCAGAGTAGGTCACGTCGCAGGCGACGGCGGCGTTGGCTGCCGTGCTCTGGCCGACGACGAGCCCTAAGGCCGCGACACTCGCGGCGGTCACGGTCACGGCCCATTTGCGGAGGCCGCGTTGGAGTCTCACGAGCGATCATCTCCAGTGTTAGAGGGCTGGGAGCGCTCCCATGGTCTGTCGTGGTTCCATCCGTGTACAGAGGGCGATGCTCGCGGAGGTGTCCGCCGGGCCGCATGCTCGTTGAATGCCCCGGAACGCGGATGAAACTTTCATCCCGGGCACCCTGGTGAGAGGAAACACGGGGGTTACCGAACCGCCATTCCGTTGACATACGCGTTGGGGCACCCACAATCCCGTTTGGGAGCGCTCCCACTCCTCTACTCCCATGGAGACCCCGTGAAGTACAGACCTCCTCCCCTTCTCTCCCGCTTGTCGCGGCGACTGGCCGTGGCCGCGACGCTTGTCCTTGTGGCGGGTGTGACCTCGGCCGTGTCGGCCGGACCCGCGCAGGCGGCCGTGGCGTGCGACGTGACGTACACGGCCAATCAATGGACCAGCAGCCCCGGTCAGGGCGGTTTCACCGCGAGCATCACGTTGAAGAACACCGGTGACCCCATCACCTCGTGGAACCTGGGCTTCGACTTCCCGACCACAGGTCAGAAGTACACCCCGACCGGCTGGAGCGCCAACTGGAGCCAGTCAGGCACGCGGGTCACGGCCACCAACATGCCGTACAACGGCAGCCTGGGCACCGGCGCGTCCGTGTCCATCGGCTTCAACGGCACCTGGACCGGCAGCAACCCGAACCCGACGACGTTCAGCGTGAACGGGGTCACCTGCGGCGGCGCCAACGCCGCGCCCACGGTGTCGCTGACCTCGCCGACCGCGGGGCAGACGTTCACCGCCCCGGCCACCGTGCCGATCGCGGCGAACGCGTCCGACTCCGACGGCACGGTCTCGAAGGTCGACTTCTACCAGGGCTCCACGCTGCTGGGCACCGACACCTCGGCGCCGTACAGCTACAGCTGGACGAACGTGGCGGCCGGCAGCTACTCGATCACCGCGCGGGCCACCGACAACGGCGGCGCGACCACCACCTCGGCGCCGGTCGGGATCACGGTCTCGCAGAACACGGGTCCCGCGCTCGTCGTGAGCCCGACAAGCCTGTCCGTGCCGGAGGCGGGGACCGCGAGCTTCGGCGTGAAGCTGTCGCAGGCGCCCTCGGCCAACGTGACCGTCACCACGGCACGCGCCAGCGGTGACACCGACCTGACCGTCTCCGGCGGCGCCAGCCTGACCTTCACGCCGTCCAACTGGAACACCGCGCAGAACGTCACGCTCGCGGCGGCCAACGACAGCGACACCACCGCCGGCTCCGGCGTGTTCCGGGTGAGCGCCACCGGCTACACCGCGGTCGACGTCACCGCCACCGAGGCGGACGACGACGTCGGCGGCAACAACACCTACGTCCAGCGCTTCGTCGAGATGTACAACGAGCTCCACGACCCGGCGAACGGCTACTTCTCGCCCGAGGGCGTGCCGTACCACTCGATCGAGACGTTCATGGTCGAGGCACCGGACCACGGGCACGAGACCACGTCCGAGGCCTACAGCTACTACCTGTGGCTGGAGGCGGTCTACGGGCAGGTCACCGGCGACTGGGCGAAGTTCAACAACGCCTGGGCCTCGATGGAGAAGTACATCATCCCGGCCACGGCCGACCAGCCGACGAACTCCTTCTACACGCCGAACAAGCCGGCCACGTACGCGCCGGAGTCGAACCAGATCAGCAACTACCCGAGCCCGCTCGACACCGGCGTGACTCCGGGCACCGACCCGATCGCGGGCGAGCTGCAGAGCGCGTACGGCACCCGTGACATCTACGGCATGCACTGGCTGCTCGACGTCGACAACACCTACGGCTTCGGCCGCTGCGGCGACGGCACCACCAAGCCCGCCTACATCAACACCTACCAGCGCGGCCCGGAGGAGTCGGTCTTCGAGACGATCCCGCAGCCGTCCTGCGACACCTTCAAGCACGGCGGCACCAACGGCTACCTGGACCTGTTCATCAAGGACAGCTCCTACGCCAAGCAGTGGAGGTACACCAACGCCCCCGACGCCGACGCGCGCGCCGTGCAGGCCGCGTACTGGGCGCAGACGTGGGCCAAGGCGCAGGGCAAGGAGTCGCAGATCTCCGGGTCGGTCGCCAAGGCCGCGAAGATGGGCGACTACCTGCGCTACGCGATGTACGACAAGTACTTCAAGAAGCCCGGCTGCACGAGCCCGCAGTGCGCGGCCGGCACCGGCAAGGACTCCTCCAACTACCTGCTGAGCTGGTACTACGCCTGGGGCGGCGCGACCGACTCCAGCGCCGGCTGGGCATGGCGCATCGGCTCCAGCCACAACCACTCCGGCTACCAGAACCCGCTCGCGGCCTGGGCGCTGGCGAACGTGACCGAGCTGAAGCCCAAGAGCAGCACCGGCGTGGCCGACTGGAGCACCAGCCTCACCCGGCAGCTGCAGTTCTACGGCTGGCTGCAGTCGGCCGAGGGCGCCATCGCCGGTGGCGCGACCAACAGCTGGGAGGGCCACTACGCGACGCCGCCGGCCGGCCTGCCGAAGTTCCACGGCCTGACCTACGACTGGCAGCCCGTCTACCACGACCCGCCGTCGAACCAGTGGTTCGGCTTCCAGGCGTGGACGATGGAGCGGGTGGCCGAGCTCTACTACGCCTCGGGGAACGCCGACGCCAAGGCGCTGCTCGACAAGTGGGTCTCCTGGGCCATGAACAACACCACGATCAACGCGGACGGCTCGTACCAGATCCCGTCCACGCTGCGGTGGACCGGCCAGCCCGTGGGTGACTTCACCGCCACCTCCGGGATGCCTCCGGCCAACCCCGGCCTGCACGTGACGATCGCCGACTACACGAACGACGTGGGCGTGGCCGGCGCGTACGCCAAGGCGCTCATGTACTACGCGGCCAAGGCGAACAACACGGCGGCCAAGAACATGGCCAAGGCGCTGCTCGACGGCGTGTGGAAGAACCGCGACGCCAAGGGCGTGTCGGTCCCCGAGACCAAGACCGACTACAACCGCGTGGACGACCCGGTCTACGTGCCGTCCGGCTGGAGCGGCAAGATGCCCAACGGCGACACCATCAACTCCAGCTCGACGTTCATCTCGATCAGGTCCTTCTACAAGAACGACCCGGACTGGCCGAAGGTCGACGCCTTCCTGAAGGGCACGGGCCCCGCGCCGGTCTTCAACTACCACCGGTTCTGGGCACAGGTGGACGTCGCCGTCGCCCTGGGCGAGTACGGACGGCTCTTCCCGTGAGAAAAGCACTGATCGCCGTGGCGTCGCTGGTCCTGCCCCTCATTTCGATGGGGGCGGGGCCGGCGGCCCACGCCGCCGCACCGGCGTTCGCATACGGTGAGGCGCTGCAGAAGGCGCTGTGGTTCTACGAGGCCCAGCAGTCGGGCGACCTGCCGAGCTGGAACCGCGTCGGCTGGCGCGGCGACTCCGGCATGAACGACGGCAAGGACGTGGGCGTGGACCTCACGGGCGGCTGGTACGACGCGGGCGACCACGTCAAGTTCGGCTTCCCGATGGCGTTCTCCACGACCATGCTGGCCTGGGGCGCGGTCGAGTACCGCGACGCGTACGCGAACTCCGGGCAGCTCACGCACCTGCTCGACAACCTCAAGTTCGTCAACGACTACTTCATCAAGGCCCACCCGTCGGCGAACGTGCTCTACGGGCAGGTCGGCAACGGCGGCACGGACCACGCCTGGTGGGGCCCGGCCGAGGCCATGCAGATGACGCGGCCCGCGTACAAGATCGACGCGTCGTGCGGCGGGTCGGACCTGGCGGGCGAGACGGCGGCGGCGATGGCCGCCTCCTCGATCGTCTTCCGCCCGACAAATCCGACTTATGCTGACACGCTCCTGACGCACGCCAAGCAGCTGTACTCCTTCGCCGACACGGTCAGGAAGAAGTACACCGACTGCATCACCGACGCGCAGGGCTACTACAACTCGTGGAGCGGCTACAACGACGAGCTGGTGTGGGGCGCGATCTGGCTCTACCGGGCCACGAACGACGCCTCCTACCTGGCCAAGGCCGAGACCGGGTACGACAACCTCGGCAACGAGCCGCAGACCACCACCAAGTCGTACAAGTGGACGATCGCGTGGGACGACAAGTCGTACGGCGCGTACGTGCTGCTGTACAAGCTGACCGGCAAGCAGCGTTACCTGGACGACGCCAACCGCTGGCTCGACTGGTGGACGGTCGGCGTGAACGGCGCGAAGGTGGCGTACTCGCCGGGCGGTCAGGCCGTGCTCGACCGGTGGGGCTCGCTGCGGTACGCGGCCAACACCTCGTTCGCGGCGCTCGTGCACAGCGACACCATCACCGACGCCACGCGCAAGGCCCGCTACCACGACTTCGCGGTGCGGCAGATCAACTACGCGCTCGGTGACAACCCGCGCAACTCCTCGTACCTGATCGGGTTCGGCGCCAACCCGCCCAAGAACCCGCATCACCGCACGGCGCACGGCTCGTGGACCGACCAGATCACCAACCCCGAGCAGACCCGCCACACCCTGTACGGCGCGCTCGTCGGCGGACCGCCCGACCCGAACGACGCCTACACCGACAAGCGCGACGACTACGTCATGAACGAGGTCGCCACCGACTACAACGCCGGCTTCACCAGCGCGCTGGCCCGGCTCTACAAGGAGTACGGCGGCGCTCCCGCGGCGAACTTCCCGGTGGCGGAGACCCCGGACGGCCCCGAGCTCTTCGTCGAGGCGGGCGTGAACGCCTCGGGCACCGGCTTCACGGAGATCAAGGCCATCGTCCGCAACCAGTCGGCCTGGCCCGCCAGGGTCCTGTCCGACGGCTCGTTCCGCTACTACTTCACGCTCGACGGCACGACGACGGCCTCGCAGATCACCGTGTCGTCGGCCTACACGCAGTGCAGGGCGCCCACGCTGCATCAGGCGAGCGGCACCACGTACTACGTGAACATCGACTGCTCCGGCCAGGCCATCGCCCCGGCCGGGCAGTCGCAGCACCGCAGAGAGGTGCAGTTCAGGATCACCAGCGCGGGCACGTGGGACCCGGCGAACGACTGGTCGTACCGGAACATCCCCACCACGCCCGGCGCGACGCCGGTGCGCACCGGGAACATCACTCTCTACAGCGGCGCGACCAAGATCTGGGGTGAGCCCCCGGGTCCGGAGGAGCAGGACACGACAGCGCCCAGCAAGCCGGGCAAGCCCGCGGTCTCCGAGATCACGGGCTCGACGGCCAAGCTGAGCTGGACCGCCTCCACGGACAACGTGGGCGTGAGCGGCTACGACGTCTACCTGGGGTCCCAAAAGGTAGGCACGGCCACGAGCGCGTCCTTCAACCTGAGCGGGCTCACCCCTAGCACCTCCTACACCGCCTCCGTGGTGGCGCGGGACGCGGCGGGCAACGCCTCGGCGTCGTCCGACGGCACCTCGTTCACCACGACGAACACGACGCCGCCGCCGACCGGCGGGTGCGCGGCGACGTACAAGGTGACGAGCTCGTGGGGCGGCGCCTTCCAGGCCGAGGTGACGGTGAAGAACAACGGCACCTCGGCGACCACCGGATGGACGGTCGCCTGGACGTCGGCGAACCAGATCACCCAGCTCTGGGGCGGCAAGCACACCCAGGCGGGGTCCGGCGTCACCGTCAAGAACGAGGCGTACAACGGGGCGCTCGCGCCGGGCGCCACCACCACGTTCGGCTTCATCGCCAACGGCACACCCACCGTCCCCGACCCCATCACCTGCACTCCCGCCTGAGTGAAGACCCCGCCCCCGTCGCAGTAGCGGCGGGGGCGGTTCCACAGCTCAGTGAAAGGCAGCACATGAGATCAGTGATCACCGCGCTGGCCTGCCTTCTCGCCTTCTTCGTCGCCCCCGTCGCCCCCGCGAACGCCGCCGTCGGCATTCACGTGAGCGGTACGAAGATCGTCGAGGCCAACGGCCAGGAGTTCGTCATGCGCGGCACCAGCCACGCGCACACGTGGTACGCGACGCAGACCAAGGCGTTCGCGGACATCAAGTCGCTGAAGGCCAACACCGTGCGGGTCGTGCTGAGCGGCGGCCGCTGGACCCCCAACAGCGTCTCCGACGTGGCCAACGTCGTCTCCCTCTGCAAGCAGAACAAGCTCATCTGCGTGCTGGAGAACCACGACACCACCGGGTACGGCGAGCAGAGCGGCGCCTACACCCTCGACCAGGCCGCCAACTACTGGATCAGCGTCAAGTCCGCCCTGGTCGGCCAGGAGGACTACGTCATCGTCAACATCGGCAACGAGCCGATCGGCAACAACGCCGTCACCCCGGGCTGGGCCGCCGCCACCACGGCCGCGATCCAGAAGCTGCGCAGCAACGGCTTCCAGCACGCGCTGATGGTGGACGCGCCCAACTGGGGTCAGGACTGGCAGTTCGGCATGCGCGACAACGCGCGGGCGGTCTTCGACAGCGACCCGAACAAGAACACGATCTTCTCCATCCACATGTACGGCGTCTTCGACACGGCCGCGGAGATCAACGCGTACATGGACGCGTTCAAGACCGCGGGGCTGCCGCTGGTCGTCGGCGAGTTCGGCTTCAACCACTCCGACGGCAACCCGGACGAGGACACGATCATGGCCCAGTCCGTGAGCCGCGGCCTCGGCTACCTGGGCTGGTCGTGGAGCGGCAACGGCGGCGGCGTCGAATACCTCGACCAGGTCACCAACTTCGACGTCACCCAGCTCACGGATTGGGGCCGGCGGCTGTTCAACGGCGCCAACGGCATCGCCGCCACCTCCAAGCAGGCCTCGATCTACGGCGGCGGCACCACCGACCCGACCCCGCCGAGCACGCCCGGCACCCCGTCGGCGTCCGGCATCACCTCGTCGGGGGCGAACCTGTCCTGGACGGCCTCCACGGACAACGTCGGCGTGACCGGCTACGACGTCTACACCTCGACCGGGACCTCGCTCGGCTCGACCGCGACGAACTCGATCACGCTGACCGGGCTGTCGCCGGCGACCACGTACCAGGTGAACGTCAAGGCCAGGGACGCGGCAGGCAACCAGTCCGCCGCTTCGCCGACGGCGTCGTTCACCACGCTCAGCGGCGGCGGCACCGGCGGCGGCTGCACCGCCTCCGGCACCGTGCAGAGCCAGTGGGGCACCGGGTACGTCGTGCAGCCCGTGACCGTGACCAACACCAGCACCTCGACCAAGTCGAGCTGGACGGTGACCTTCACGCTGCCGGCCGGCCACACGCTCACCGGCTCCTGGAACGCCGCGGTGACGGTCAGCGGCCAGACCGTGACGGCCAAGAACCTGAGCTACAACGGCACGCTCGCGCCCAACGGCAGCACGAGCTTCGGCGTGCAGGCGAGCCGGCCCAGCGGTAACACGTCCGTGCCGTCCGGCTACGCGTGTGCCAACTGAACCGCCCGTCGTATCGCTGCGTATGAGGAGGTGAGGCGAAAGAACATCCCTGCCCCACGACACCATCCCGCCCGGATGGGACGGACGCGGCCGGTACCTCCAGCCGGCCGCGTCCGTTGTATTACTTGGCTTGGGTCTTGACGGCCTCGGCGAAGCGCTCGCGGGCGGCGTCGATCGCCGATTCGTCCTGGAACTCGGCGAAGGCCGCCTCGTGGTAGCGGGCCGGGATGAGCCGCTTGACGCGGTCCGGATAGCCCACGCCCGGCTCCGGCACCCGGACCAGGGGAGGGATGCCGACGCGCACCGCGATCGGGCCCGCGGCCCGTACGGAGGTGGCCCAGTCGGTGCCCGCGCCGGTGATCGCGCACATGTGGCGGGCGTAGACCCACTTCACCTCGACGAGGGAGGTCGCGTCGGGCGGATCGAACCCGAAGGGCTCCACGGCGCACACGACGCGCGAGTCGAAGTCGTGGCCGTGCGCGTGGTGCTCGTCGGGCGAGGACTGTTCGAGGATGAGCGTCACCTGGGCGGCGAGCTCCTGGTTCAGCTGGGATGACGGCTGGCGGGCGGCGAAAAACATCACCCCGGCCAGGGTCAGGCTGGCCAGGGTGACGAGTGCCGCGGCAAGCCCGCGACGTGATTTGATCACGGGCTGGTGCAGGTCAGGGCCGGGGCCGGGTTGGGGATCGAACCGGTGGCGTTGAAGCCGAACGAAGTGGTCGCGTTCGGCGCGAGCTGCCCGTTGTAGGTGGCGTTCTTGACCACCACGTTGGGCGGTTGCCCGGACAGCACGCCGTTCCATGGCGAGCCGTCGAAGCCCTGGCCGCCGGAGTAGGTCCACTTGACCGACCAGCCGTTGATCGACGAGGTGCTCGTGTTCTTCACGGTCACCTCGCCCTGGAAGTGGCCGGCCCAGCCGGTGTCCGTGGCCTTCCACGTGGCGGTGCAGGCGCCCGGGTTGGCCGTCGGCGTGACCGTCGGCGTCACCGTCGGGGTGGCGGTGGGGGTGCCCTGGCCGGGGCCGACGCCGGTGACCTCGCCCTTGCCGCCGTCGAAGACGACGTCGGAGCAGCTGTAGAAGTTCTCGTTGCTGTCGGAGCGGACCCACATCGTGTAGATGATGTGCCGGCCGGTCTTGCCGGACGGGAGCTGGGCGTTCCAGTAGTAGTAGTTGAGCGCGCCGGCGGGTCCGGTGTCCGGCGGGTTGGTGGCGCTGCCGAACGACTCCAGGTCGGACCACTTCAGCGGCCCGTTGGGGTTCCAGCCGTTCTTGGTGACGTAGTAGTTGAAGACGCCGGGGTGCTTGGCCCAGTTGCTGTGCCGCATCTGGATGGTGGCGCCCGAGGTCAGGTGGGTGAGCGGCCAGTCGCTGCGCACCGCGTTGTAGGCCGAGAAGTCGTAGGGACCGCCGGTGCCGCCGCTGCAGAGCTGCCCGTCGGGGATGAACCCGGTGGTCCGGCCCCCGCCGTCGGAACGCAGCACCGCGAACCAGTTGTACAGCGGGGTCGTGCCGCTCTGCGCGACGGCCGCCGCGCACGCGGGGTTGTAGGGGATGATCTGGCCGTTCTCCCGCAGGCCGTCCTGCCAGCACAGGAACGTCCTCGCCGCGGGGAACATCGACACCCCGTGCGCCAGTGCCTGCGTGGGCACCATCAGGACAGTCGTGATCAGAACCATGACGGCGGTGATCGCCGCCGACTTGAATAACCTCATGGGGATTCCCTTGCGCTGACGAATGAGGAAACCTGCCCACGAGCAGCCCGCCCGGCCAGCGCATTGAATCACGCCCCGCACGACGTCGACAACGCGCTGTGAAAGTTTCATTCGATCTTGGTCATAGCCGGTTGCAGGCGCTAGTCTGGGAGCGCTCCCATCAGGGGATGTGGCACGCGGCGTGCTTTGCGAGGGGTACGGACCGCGTATTGAGGGGTACGGCGGGTGCTGCCGTACCCCTCCTCAATCACGATCCAGCGCGGCGTCGATGTCGTCGAGCCTGGCCTGCAGCTCGCTCAGGCAGGCGGGCGCGAGCCGCCCCTCGCCGAAGCGGTCGGACAGCTTCTGGCGCAGGTTGTCCGTCCTCGACACCGACGGGCCGTGCGGTCCCACCGCGGCGTGCAGCACCTGTTTGAGGTCCAGCACCACGTCCGCGTCGGTCGCGCCGCACGGCGTCCTGGCCTCCAGCACCGTGTTGAAGCCGTCCACGGCCTGCTCGACGGTGGCGGCCGTGGCCGGCGTGCTCTCGATCAGCCTGGCGGTCGGCGGTGCCTTGACCGTCACCTCCGGCTGCGGCTTCTGCTGCTCCTGCTGGAGTCCCGTCTGCTGGAACCACAGCAGGGCCGAGAGCGCGACGGCCGCCGAACCGGCGACCGTGAGGCCACGTCTGACGTGCCGCCCGAGGGTCGCCGCGCTCAGCGCGGAGGTCAGCGCCGAGACGATCTCGGCCGCGGTCGGCCGCCGGTCCGGCCGGTCCGCCAGGCAGCGCTGGCAGAGCGTGGCCACGGAGTACGGCACACCGGCGACGCGGGGCGGGGGATACGTCCTGCGCGCGGCCTCGATCTCCTCCCACGTCGTCTCCGGGTACGGCGTCCGCCCGGTGAGCATGGTGTGCAGCAGCACGCCGAGGGCGTACACGTCGACCGCGGGATGGGTCGGCGCGCCGAGCAGCCGCTCGGGGGCGACGTAGGGAGGGGTGCCGCGGTCGTCGTCGGGGTCTCCGGCCCAGGCCGCGATGCCGAAGTCGAGCAGCTTGGGCCCGTCGGCGGTGAGCAGCACGTTCTCGGCCGTGACGTCCCGGTGGACCAGGCCGCGGGCGTGCCCGGCCATCAGGACCCGGGCCAGCCGCAGCGCGATGGCCGCCGCCTCGGTCCACGGCAGCGGCCCCTGCTCGATGCGCTCGGCCAGCGGCATGCCGTCGAGCAGCGGCATCACCACGTAGGCGGCGACGCCGCCGTTCGTGGTGACGGTCTCGCCGTAGTCGTAGATGTCGATGGAGTCGGGGTGGATGAACCGGGCGGCGGCGCGCGCCTCGCTGCGGGCGCTCATGCGCTCGCCGCCGCCGGCATGAAGTGAGGCGGTGAGCACCTTGACGGCGATCATCCGGTGCAGCGACTGGTCGAAGGCACGCCAGATGACCGACATGCCCCCGCGGGCCAGCGGATCCAGCAACAGATACCTGCGGGCCAGTATGTCCCCCGGCTCAAGCCGACTCACGGACGACCAGTTCCGTAGGGAGTATGGGGTCGATCCCCGCGGCCCCCGTCAGGAGCAGCCGGGTGGCGACGGTGGCGAGCTCCTCGACGGGCTGGCGGATGGTGGTCAGGGCCGGGACGGTGTGCCTGGCGACCGGGGCGTCATCGAACCCGATCACCGCCACGTCCGCCGGCACCTTGCGCCCGGCCCTGCGCAGTGCCTGGATCGCGCCTGCCGCCATCAGGTCCGAGGCGACGAAGACGGCGTCCAGACCTGGGGCGTGGCGTAACAGCCACTGCATGGCGTGGGTGCCGGAGGCCGCGGTGAAGTCCCCGTAGGCCACGGGAACGTCGGGTGCGCCCGCCGCCTGCAGGGTGCGTACCAGGCCTTCTAATCGGTCGCGCGCGCCGGGTAAGGACGGTGGTCCGCCGATGGCGGCGACGTTGCGGCGGCCGGATAACAGGAAGTGTTCCGCCGCCTGGCGGCCGCCGTCGAGGTTGTCCACGTCGGCGTACGGGAGTTTGAGATCGTGTGGCGGGCGGCCGATGTTGCGCACGGGGACGCCCGAGGTGGACAACTTGATCGCCAGGGGGTGCCGCTCGCGCGCGCCCACGATCAGCACCGCGCCGGACAGCACCGGCAGTACGGACGACGTGGGCGTGACGGTGGTCACCATGAGATGGGTGCCGTGTTCGGCGATCACGGCCCCTGCGGCGGACAGGAGCCGTGCGTAGTAGGGTTCGGAGAACAGGCGTGGGAGGTGGTCGCAGATCACCGCCGTGACGCCGTCGGCCATGGTCTTGGCGGCCGTTCCCCGGGGGGCTCGTTGGCGGACGTATCCCATGCGGGACACGGCGTCGTAGACTTGCCGGCGGGTCGAGGTACTGACCCGCACCGAGCCCGTGAGGACTCGAGATGCGGTCGCGGGGGAAACCCCTGCAGCGGCCGCCACCTGTGCCAGTGTGGGCTGCTCGGTCATGGAGCACCTCGCGGAAAAGATCCTGGGAGCGCTCCCACGTTACCAATGTTTCGGCGCTGTTAATAGGGCCTTTGCTGGGAGTGCGTCCCACTGTGCGGACGCACTCCGAATTTGCTCAGCTAGAGGCCCTGATAACCAACAGTTGTTTTTGTGCCGAACGTTGATCGCGCAATATTTGCGTGTCTGATTTCGCCCTATCCGGTCATTGAGTCACGTTGGTGCCGATCTCTGCCTCGTCGAGGCCCCCGTCCGTGTCGTCCGGCTGGGGGCGCACCGGCTGCTGGGGCTGGCAGCTCGAACCGCAGCCGCCGAAGCGCGCGGTGTTCACCGGGGTGAAGTCCGTCGCCGGGATGCCCTTGAGCGCGGACAGCATGGTGTCCTTCCAGATCGGGCCCGGGATGGAGGCCCCGAAGACCGAGGGGTAGTACCGGCCGCCGATGGTGATGCGGTTCAGCTTGTGCGTCACCGCGCCGCGCGGGTCACCGATGCTGACCGCTCCCGCGAGGTCGGGGGTGAACCCGGCGAACCAGGCGGTGGACTGCTCGTCCGTGGTGCCGGTCTTGCCGGCGGCCGGTCGGCCGATGCCGCCGACGCCCTTCATGGTGCCCTTGGTGAACACGCCGGAGAGGATGCTCGAGGCGGCGTCCGCGACCTCCGCGTCGAGCGCCTGCTTGCACTTGGGCTTGTAGTTCGTGACCTTGCCGTCGCGGTCCTTGATCGAGGAGATGGCCATCGGCTCGCAGTACTTGCCGCGCGCGCCGATAGCGGCGTACGCGTTGGCCACGGTCACCGGGTCCATCTCGTTGATGCCGAGCGTGAACGTCTCGAACTCCTGCAGGTCCTGCCCGTCGGAGCGCTCGATGCCCAGCGACTTGGCCGTCTTGACCACGTTGCACAGGCCCACCTTCTGCTCCAGCGCCATGAAGAAGGTGTTGACCGAGCCCCAGGTGCCGGTGGCCAGCGACTTGAAGCCACCGCCGCCGCCCTCGGCGTTGGTGACGGTGAAGCTGGGCTCGCCCATGTTCTGGCCCTTGCAGTTCTTGAACGACCAGAAGGCCGGAGCGCGGTAGCCGCTGCCCACCGAGATCCCGTCGTTGATCTTCATTCCCTGCTTGAGGGCGGTGAGCAGGGTGAACGTCTTGAACGTCGAGCCGGCCTGGAAGCCGGTGCCGCCGCCGTGCACCGCGTCGGCGACGAGGTTGTAGGACATCTCGTTCTTGCGCTTGTTGGTGCCGTACTTGCGGCTGGCGGCCATGGCCTTGATCGCGCCGGTGCCCGGCTGGACGAGCGCCTCGGAGGCGACCGGGTTGTCGGAGGCGAACACGTGCTTCTTGATCGCCTGCTCGGCGGCCTTCTGCATCTTCGGGTCGAGCGTGGTCTGGATGGTCAGGCCGCCCCGGTTGAGGAACTGGGTCCTGGCCTTCTTCGTCTTGCCGAAGTCCTTGTTGCTGAGGATCTCGTTGCGGACGTACATGCAGAAGTACGGGTAGTCGCTGGCCTCGCAGCCACCGGGCAGCGGGGTGCCCTTGTAGCCGAGCTTGGTCTTCTTGGCCTCGGCGGCCTGCTCCGGCGTGATCTTCTTCAGCTCGGCCATCCGGTCGAGCACGACGTTGCGCCGGAAAAGCAGCCGCTCCTTGAACTCCTTGCCCCGGCTGGGGTCGGTCTGGAGCGGGTCCTGCACGGCGCCGGCCAGGGTGGCGGCCTGGGACAGGGTCAGGTCGGCGGCCTTGACCCCGAAGAAGCGCTTCGCGGCCGCCTCGATGCCGTAGGCCCGGGCGCCGAAGTACGCGATGTTCAGGTATTTCTCGAGGATCTCGTTCTTGGTGTACTTCTCCTCGATCGCCATCGCGTAGCGCAGCTCGTTGAGCTTACGGGCGTAGCTGGCCTCGAGGGCCGCGTTCTTCTCCTTGGTGGTGCTCGCCGAGTTGAGCAGCACCTGCTTGACGTACTGCTGGGTGATGGACGAGCCGCCCTGGGCGATGCCGCCCGAGGTGAGGTTCTTGGCCAGGGCGCGGACGGTGCCCTCGATGTCGATCGGGCCGTGCTCGTAGAAGCGGTAGTCCTCGATCGAGATGATGGCCGTCTTCATGATCTCGGCGATGTCGTCGAGCTTGACGTTCTCGCGGTACTCCTCGTAGAACGTCGCGATCGGCTTGCCCGTGGAGTCGAGCACCGTCGTCTTCTCCGCGAGGGGCGGCTCCTTGAGGTCCCGCGCCTTGAGGCCTAGGTCCTCGGATGCCGAGACGAACATCGCTCCGGTGCCTCCGACCGCGGGCAGTGCGATGGCCGCGGCCACTACACCGGCCGCTGCCGCCGCCCCGGTCAGGCGCGCGATACTCGACAAACGGGAACCCATGGTTGTAAAACCTCCCCCTCGTGGCATTAGGGTGCATCCTAAACCCCGCCATGACGTGCTCTCGGTAAAAGCTTGGACGCCGCATGGGGCAGTTTTGTTCGCGCGGGAAGCGGGATTTTTCCGGCTCTGGCGTCGTTACGCCGGATCGTGCCGGGTGGGGCGCCTGTGGCGCCTGTGACGATCTTCAGTTTCTGCCAGGTGCGGGCAAAGAAGCGTGTTGACGCGCGGGTGATCGTCCGCCCGTCTGGCAATGTCTGTTTCCTGCCGGTCATGGTGGGGGGACTTATGCGTCGTGCCGGAGATGGCGAGCATTTCGATCGGTTGCTCGCCGCTGCGAGGACATATTGGGGCGAGAGCCCCAGCGGTGAGAGCTGCGTCGTGGCCGAGGCGTTCGACCAGGACATCAGAGTCGTGGTACGGACGCTCATGGTCGCGAAGGCGGTCTGCGAGCTGCTCTCCGCGCGGCTGTTCGCGCTGGTCGAGCCCGAGTGGCGGAGGCTGGCGGAGATGTTCGGGGCCGAGGGGGACGGGCGGCCGCGGGTGCCGCCGGCCGCGCTGGTCACCAGCCGGGCGGATCCGTACGTGATCAGGGACATCCCGGTCGTGCACGTCCACGGGACGGGGTCGCTGAAGGCGTACGCGATCTTCCCCGACCAGGGGCCCTGCTCGTTCCGCGAGGAGCTGCCCGCCAGGGTCGGCGCGTTCTTCGAGCGGCACGTCTGGCCGTACCGGGACACGATCAGGCCGGGCGCGGAGCGGACGGCCTGGCGGGCCAAGAGCGGCTACCAGATCCGCACGGAGACCGAGCGGAACCAGCTGCGCGACTACGGCTGCGCCCGTCTGGGCCTGGACCCGCGGCGGCCGACCATCGCGGTCTTCGGCCACACGCCGGGCGAGGACACCGAGCTGTTCCAGTCGACGGTGGACTTCGCCTCGTCGGATCCGTCGGCGAACTGGCTGTTCCTCGACCCCGTCGGCTACCCGCACTCCCGGGTGAGGTGCGTGACGGGAGCCCTGTCCACGAACCTCCTGTGGAGCATGGCGGACGTGTGCGTCACGTTCGGCGACAGCGACCTGCCCGCGTTCGGCATCCCGGTCGTCCAGGCGGGCTGGTCGGTGGGGAGCGCCTGCGGCGGCACGCACGTGGCGCGCGACCCGTCGGACATCCGCCTGTGGCTGGACGAGGCCATCGCCAAGCACGAGAAGGGCGAGTCCATCCTGGAGCCCGAGCAGCGCGACCGCGCCCGCCTGTGGCTCTGGCTGCGCCGCTGCGGCGCGGACGTGCCCACCCAGCTCCTGCCGCACTGGGAGTACGGCGTCGACTACGCGCGGGCGCTGGCCGTGAACCTGTGGCACGTGGAGCGCGACGGCGACCCTCTCTACAGCGCGGTCGCCCGCATGTGGACCAGGCGCGAACCCATGCTCACGCGGTTCGACTTCCACGACCCGGCGGGGCCGTTCATCAGGAACGCCTTTGACCGGTTCCCGCGGTTCGGCGATGTCGTCCGCACCGACGAAGACCCCATGAGCAGCTTCCACGAGCCGGAAGAGTCGTCATTCACGAGGAGCACCCCATGAGCACCCCAGGATCCGCCACCGAGCTGGACCAGCTGATCCTCCCCGCGATCCCGCCCGTCCACGTGCGCAGCGGCCAGATCGCCGCGCTGCAGGTGACCGACAGGCTGCAGCGCGGCAGTTCGATCGTGGGCAGGTTCGAGACCTCGGGGCTGGCCGGGTTCAAGGTCTCGGCGCAGGGGCGCGCGCTGCGGGTGCTGGTGTCGCTGTCGACCGACGATCGGTCCGTGAGCGGCTGGGACGCCGGCAAGACCGACCTGGTCGGCCTGCAGCCGCGCCTGGTGCAGGTGCGTTCCCAGGGGCGGCTGCGCCAGTGCGTGCTGCTCAGGGGCCGGCGGGCGCACGCCCAGGTGGCCTTCGACCTGACGGCGGAGGAGATCCCCGACGACGGGCTGATCTGCGTCGAGGTGCTCGACATCGCGGAGGGCGAGGGGGTCAGCGAGGAGGTCCGCCAGGCCGTGTCGGGGCACGTGGTGGCCGACGGCGTGGCCGGGCTACGGCTGGACAAGGTGGTGTTCGAGGAGCCGCCGGCGGTGGACTTCGACCCCGACACGCTCGACGGGTTGCGCTGCGAGGTGTCCTCGCTGATCAGCGCGGGCGGCCTGGCCAACCGCAACCGGCAGGGCACGCGCGTGCTGCGCGCGGGCATGTTCGTGGTCAACCCGGTGCTGAAGGACACGTTCGGGTCGAGTGGCCGCCTCACGCTCCGGCTGGGCACGAAGGCGGAGCCGGCCAGCCTCATCCCCGCGACCTGGCGGCGGGTCAACAGCGAGTGGCGCTGGATGCGGCACGCCACCAGGAAACTGCTGGGCATCGCGGCGCCGCCGGTGGAGCGGGTCATCAGCATCAGGGACGGGGACCTGGGGCTGCCCGAGCTGCGTACGGACGGCAACGTCACCGAGCTCACGCTGCCCAGCCCCACGAACTCGCCGTACCTGGTGATCATGGGTCAGTGCCTGGGCGCGGTGCCGACGCTGGAATCGGGCGCCACGCACTAGTACGGGCGTGAACTATCCCTGCTCGAATAAAATCCTGGGTCATGGACGACGCGGTCGAAAGGATCCTCGGGGAGTGGCGGCGCGAGCGGCCTGATCTCGATCTGACGGCCATGGGCGTCTTCGGGCGGCTCACCCAGGTGATGCGGGTCCTGGAGCCGCGGGTCGACCGGGTGCTCACCCGGCGCGGGCTGCGGCAGGGGGAGTTCGACGTGCTGGCCGCGCTGCGCCGGGCCGGCCCGCCGTACACGCTGATCCCTTCGGAGCTGTCGGCGGTGCTGATGATGTCGCGGGCCGGGATGACCAACCGGCTCGACCGGCTGGAGGCGGCGGGGCTGGTCGAGCGCAGCCTCGACCCCGCCGACCGGCGCAGCTTCCACGTCCGGCTGACCGGCGAGGGCCTGCGGACCATCGACGAGACGCTCACCGAGCACGCCGCCAACCTGGCCCGCCTGGCCTCCCCGCTCACCTCCGAGGACACCGAGACGCTCGCCGCGATCCTGCGCAAGCTGCTGGACGGGCCGCTCGGCAACCCGGAGCTCCCAAAAAATCGCGAAAATCCGTGATATCCCCGCTCAGGGGGAAGTCGTTTTTAGGTGAGGAACGGCTTGTACATCGAGACGATCCGGCACCTCCATTGCACGGTCCTGCGCGCCGGCGGCGAGCTTGACCACGCGGGCCGGGTCCGCTTCAGCGCCTGCATCGACGCGGTGTGGGGCTGGAGTGCGGGGCCCGTGCTCGTATTCGATCTTGCTGATCTGGATTTTTACGACTCGTCCGTCATTGGGGTGCTGGCGATGGCGATGCAGCGGATGGAGGAGCAGGGGAGCGGCCGGATCATCCTGGTCCGGCCGTCGGACCACCTGCTGTCAGTGCTGCGGCTCACGGACCTGCTGTCGCGGGTGGAGCTGCGGGAGAGCGTCGAGGAGACGGTGGCCGAGCTGATGCTGGACGGCTCGGCCCGCGGCTCGCCGTCGTCCCAGGACCCCCGCCTCTCGACCCCCGCCCCTGACTCCTCCGGGCGTCAGAGGCCGTAAGCCTCCAGCAGGCGCAGCCACACCTCGCTGACCGTCGGGAAGGACGGGACGGCGTGCCAGAGGCGCTCCAGCGGCACCTCGGCCGTCACCGCGATCGTGGCGCTGTGCAGCAGCTCGGCCGTGCCCGGCCCGACGAACGTGACGCCGAGCAGCACCTTCCTGTCCTCGTCCACCACGGCCCTGGCCCGGCCGCGGTAGCCGTCACCCATCAGGTACGCCCCGGTGACCGAGCCCAGCTCGTAGTCCACCACGCGCACCCGGAACCCGTCCTCCCGGGCCACCGCCTCGGTCCTGCCGACCGCGCAGACCTGCGGGTCGGTGAAGACGACCTGCGGCGCGCCGAACCCGTCGGCCAGATCCCGCATCGCGGGCAGCTCGTCGCCACGCGCCCGCGCGGCGATCACGTCACCGCAGATCCTGGCCTGGTACTTGCCCATGTGGGTGAGCAGCGCGCGCCCGTTGACGTCGCCGACCGCGTACAGCCAGCCGTCGGGGACGCCGGTCGCCCGCATGCTGTCGTCCACCTCGACGTACTTCCCGTCGGCCAGACCGATCGTGCCCAGCCCGATGTCGCCGGTCGCGGGCCGGCGGCCGGTCGCGACCAGCAGCTCGTCGGCCTCCACCGGGGGCCCCTCGGGCAGGTGGACCGTCACCTTCCCGCCGGGCTCGGGGCGCTCGATCCTGACGGCGTCGGTGCGGGTGCGCACCTCGATGCCCGCCTCCGCGAACGACTCGGCCACCAGCTCTCCCGCGAACGGCTCCATCCTGGCCAGCAGCCCGCCGCCGCGCACCAGCACGGTCGTCTGCCGCGCGCCGAGCCCGTGCATGGCCTGGGCCATCTCGCAGGCGACCACGCCGCCGCCGAGCACGACCAGCCGCTCGGGGACGGCGCGGGCCGCGGTCACCTCATGGCTGGTCCAGGGCTCCGCCTCGACCAGCCCGGGAACCCGGGGGAGGGCCGCCGTGCTGCCCATGGCCAGGACGACGGCCTGCCGGGCCGTCAGCACCCGCTCGCCGCCGTCCTCGGTGGTGACGCGTACGCGCTTGGGGCCGTCGAGCCGCCCGTGCCCGCGTACGAACTCGGCCGGCACGCTCTCGATCCACCCGACCTGCCCGGAGTCGTTGTAGTTCGAGACGGTCTCGTCGCGCCGGGCCAGCACGGCCTCCACGTCGACGGGCCCCAGCGACAGCCCGGGGACCCGCGCCACCTCGCCCATCAGGTCGACCGGCCGCAGCAGCGCCTTGCTCGGAACGCAGGCCCAGTAGGCGCACTCGCCGCCGGCCAGCCGCTCCTCCACGATCGCCGCGGTCAGGCCGCCGCGGACGGCCCGGTCCGCGACGTTCTCACCGGCGGGACCGGCACCGATCACGATGACGTCGAACTCGTCAGCCACCACGCCTCCAGGAGCACTCGCTTATGAGGTGAACTCTTTCATGCCGCCGGCCCGGCCATGCCGGGGACCGGCCGGTTGGACGCCCCCTCTGTCCCTTACATCCCTCCTCCACCGCCCGTCACACTCGTCTTCACGTCTCGTTCACCCGGCGGCCGTAGCGTGCCCGCATGGCGGATCGTTACCCGACGTCAGTGCCGTACCGGCAGCGGACGGACGGCTACAACACGTACCGGATCCCCGCGGCGGTGGTGACGAAGGCGGGCACCGTGCTGGCGTTCGCGGAGGGGCGGCACGCCTCCGCCGGGGATTCCGGCCACATCGACGTCGTGCTCAGGCGCTCCACGGACGGCGGCAGGACGTGGGGCGCGCTGCAGGTGGTCGCCACGGAGCCGCGCCGGGGCACCGCGGGCAACCCCGCGCCCGTGGCGCTGGCCGACGGCCGGATCGTGCTGGTCTTCGTCAGGCAGGGGCCGCAGGCCACCGAGGACAAGATCCGGCGCGGCCAGGTGGCGGCGGCCGACGGGCGGCGGGTGTTCGTGCAGGTCAGCTCGGACGACGGGGTCACGTGGTCGGCGCCTCGCGAGATCACCGGCAGCGTGAAGCGCTCCGAGTGGCGCTGGTACGCGACCGCTCCCGGCCACGCCGTCGCGCTGCGCAGCGGGCGGATCGTGGTCCCCGCCAACCACTCGCTGCCGCCCGGCGGGTCCGACAACGGGACCGAGGGCAAGTACAACGGCGGCCACGGGCTGCTGAGCGACGACGGCGGCCAGACCTGGCGCATCGGGTACGTCGATGACAACCCGGACGGATACGTCAACGTCAACGAGACCACGGCCACCGAGCTGCCGGACGGGCGGCTCTACCTCAACACGCGCACCGAGTCCACCGCCCCCGGCACCCGCGCCGACGCCTACTCGGCCGACGGCGGCCAGACCCTCCTGCTGCCCTTCCGGCCTCAGGCGGGGCTGGTGGGGCCGGTGGTGGAAGGCAGCACGCTGTGGTGCTCGTCGCCGGACGTGCTCCTGTTCTCGGGACCGGCCGCGCCGGACGCGCGGGCGCTGATGACCGTACGCGCCAGCGACGACCTGGGGGTGACCTGGCGGGTCGCGCACACGGTGTCGGGGCTGCCGGCGGCCTACTCCGACCTGGTCCGGGTGGACGGGGACACGGTGGGCCTGCTGTTCGAGACCGGCGACTTCGGCGCGTACGAGAGCATCGCCTTCCGCCGCCTCCCCGTCGCCGAACTCGCCCCCTGACCGTTACGCGCCGAGCGGGTTGGGCAGCCTGGTCCAGCTGTCACCGGGCGGCGCGCCCTCCAGGCGGGCGAGCAGGTGGGCCTTGACCGTGAGGTGCGGGCCGAACAGGGCCCCGCGGTCCTCGGCGCACGGGAACTCCGCGGAGCGAGCGGCCGCGGCCACGACGTCCCACAGCCGGGACTCGGCGGCCCGGTCGCCCTGGCAGAACAGCGCGATCAGGCTGCCGAAGGTGGTGCCGACGAGCCCGCCGAAGAGCTTGGCGTGCAGCGTCCCGGGGTCGTCGGTGAGCAGCCTGGCACTGACCGGCGGCACCTCGATCCCGTTGCGGGCGAGCCTGGCGGGGCTGATCCTGACGTCGGCCAGGTCGCGGTAGACCAGCCGGCGCGGGAGGCCGTCCGGGTCGAGCTCGACGAGCAGGTTCTGGCCGTGCGCCTCGAGCGCCACGCCGAGCGCCAGCAGGCCCAGCGCGTCCCTCCAGACCAGGCTGGCGAACGCGGCCAGCCAGGCCGCCGGGTCCCGCACGGTCGCGCGGGTGACGGCGCCGACGGGGATCGCGTTCCCGGTCGGCTCGCGGAGCATGGCCGACACGTCGGGGCTGTGCTCGCCGTTCACCTTCCCGGCGGCGCCGGCCAGGTAGCGGGCGATGCCGAGCCGCCCGCCCAGCCGGCCGGCCAGGGTGGAGAGCAGGTCCGACAGGTGGACGCAGTCGCGTACCGAGCCGGGGGAGATGTCCCTGACGCCGGAGGTCATCCGGGTGCTGAACGCCGTCTTGACGTGCGGGCCGCCGTCGAGGGGCGCGAGGGTCCGTACGGACATCAGCGGGCGGGCCGGGACGGCGCCCGTGACGTGTGGCCGTAGGCCCAGCGCGGGCAGGACGTGGGCGCTCTGCCAGGGGTGCACGGGGAGCAGGAGCCGGTCGCCGTCCATGAGCGCGGCCGGCCACGGGCCCGTGACCAGGCAGTCCGCGGCGGGCAGCGCGAGCAGGTCCAGGCGGACGACGGCGCGGTGCTCCGGCATGTAGGCGAGCTGCTCCGCCACGGAGACGCCGGGGCGGCTGCGGCAGCCCGGATGGTACGGATGGCCGTCCACCACGCTCTGCTCGTACTCCTCGGGCGTGACCGGGACGCGGGCGGGCTCCGCACGGGACAGCGCCAGCGAGGCCACGCTGTTGTCCAGGTCCTCGACCAGCCCGGCGGTGCCGGGCAGGCCCAGAGCGGCGAGCAGTTCGGCGGGGTGCGTGTGGGGGTGGCCGTCCAGCCAGAGCGCGGGCTCGCCCCCGAGGTCGTACGGCTCCCGCGCCGGCCCGGTGAGCACGCGGCCGTCCGCCAGCTCGACGCGGGCCTGTCCCCGCGTGCCCAGGAGCCCGGGGAGCGGTTCGTGGAGGAGGCTGCGCCAGAGACGGCCGAGTACGGCGGCCCGCGCGTCCGGGAGGGCCGCGAAGTACGCCGCCGAGAGCTCCGGGCGCACCAGGGAAAGGTCGGCCGCGAATTCCGCCTCCCAACGCCTCATAATTCCCACCATTTCCAGGAAACCCGCCCAGTAGCTACCCTGTTGGCACCAATAGGGACAAAGGGTAGGGATAAGGTCGCCATGGCACCTACCGACGGCCTTCTTCCTCTCCCGCGAGAGGCACAGACAGACGCCGCGAACCTCGCGACGACGGCACTGCTCAACTGCCTGATCCGCGAAGTGGCCCGGCCCGCGCGCGCCGGCGCTTTCCTGCTGCCCGCGACCGGCCGGCTCCTGCGCGTCGGCGGCGGGCGGTTCCCGGACCGGGCCGAGCAGCGGACGCCCGGCGGCTGGCGCCCCCTCTCCCTGGACGACCTGGTCGCGCTGACGGCCGCCGAACTGCGTGCGGGGACCGGGGTCGACAACGACACGCTGCCCGCCGAGATCACGCACAGCCGGGACGTCATGGCCGCCCTGCTGGCCGCCAGGCGGGCCGCGACGCCGCCCGCGGACCTCTACCTGCGTTCCGAACAGGCCCTCGTCGCGGGCCATCGCTACCACCCCGCGCCCAAGGCCCGCGGCGGGTCCGGTCCGGGGGCCTGGCTCCCGTACGCGCCGGAGGCGTACGCGAGCTTCGCGCTGCCGCTGTTCGGCGTGCCGGCCGAGCGGCTGGTGGAGGTGGGGGAGGCGGGCGCGCTCGACCGGCTGGGGCCGCCTCCCGGCGACGGCCTGGCCCTGCTGCCCGCGCATCCCTGGCAGGTGGAGCTGCTGGGCGGCCCGCCGCTGCGCCACGTGGGCGTCACCGGGGTCCTCGCCTCACCGACCTCGTCGATCCGTACGGTGTACCTGCCCGAGCTGGACCTGTTCTGCAAGTTCAGCCTGGACGTGCGGATCACGAACGACATCCGGCGGCTGTGGCTGCGCGACCTGAGCAGGCTGGCCGTGGTGGCCGAGGTCGTCGGGCAGGCGTTCGACGACCTGCCCGACCACGTGGCCCGGCCCGCCGTGCTGCGCGACCGCGGCTACCGCAGCGCCGAGCTGGACCGGGACGGCGGGGAGGCGCTGGCGGTGATCGTCCGCGACGGCCTGCGCGAACACGTGCGCCCGGGGCTGACGGTGCTGCTCGCGGCGGGGATCAGCGAGGGCTTCCCCGGCAACCCGCTCGACGGGCTGGGCGAGGAACTGGCGCTCGTGTGGTGGGAGCGGTACCTGGATCACGTGGTTCCCCCGCTCCTGCACGCCTATTTCCGTCATGGGGTCGTGCTGGAGTGCCATCTGCAGAACGTGCTGATCGCGGTGGACGAGCGCGGGCTTCCCGCGCAGGCCGTCTTCCGCGACCACGAGGGGGTCAAGCTCGTCGCGGAGCGGCACCCGTCGCTGAAGGGCGTCGGGGGTGCGCGGGCGTGGGAGCGGCTGGTGTACTGCCTGGTGACCAACAACCTCTGCGAGATCGCGGGAGCCCTGGCCGAGCGCCATCCGGGGTTGCGGGGGGAGCTGTGGGCACGGGCCAGGACGGTGTTCACGGGGTGCGGCAAGGATCACGGGGATCCGGACGAGTTGCGCGATCTGCTGGGCGCCACGCACATCCCCGCCAAGGCCAACCTGCTGCTGCGCTGGCTGAACGCCGGGGGCGGCGACATGCGGGCCGTCCCCGTACCCAACCCCCTGGCCCCGTGACGCATAGCGGGGTGACCGGGGGGCGTCTGAGGGGGTGACGACTAACCCCTGGAGGTGATCGTGGACGTCGCGGACGAGCAACGTTTCCGCGAGTTCGTCTCTGCGCGCTCCCCCGCACTCATGCGACTCGGGTTCCTGCTCACCGGTGGTGACCAGCACGCGGCCGAGGACCTGGTGCAGACCGCGCTGGCGAAGCTGGCGAGCCGGTGGCGGCGGGTGGACGCGCCTGAGGCGTACGCCAAGCAGATCATGTACCGCCAGCAGATCAGCTGGTGGCGGGCGAGCAGGCGGCGCGGCGAGGTGGTGCAGGCGGAGCCGCCCGAGCTGGCGGACCGGGACCTCAACCACCAGAGCGAGCTGCGCATGGTGTTGCGGTCGGCGCTGGCGCGGCTCACGGCACGGCAGCGCACCGTGCTGGTGCTGCGGTATTTCGAGGACCTGCCCGAGCAGGACGTGGCGCGGGCGCTGGGCTGTTCCGTCGGAACGGTCAGGAGCACGGCGCACAGGTCGCTGGCCCGCCTGCGCGAGATCGCCCCCGAACTGGCCAGGGAACTGGAGGCGGCCAAATGACGCGACTGCTCAGGGACACGCTGCAGGAGTGGGCCGACGAGACGAGGGTGCCGCACGATCTGGCGGACCGGGCGCTGCGGAGGCGCGCCTGGAAGCCCGTCGGCATGGCGGTGCTGGCTGTAGGACTGGTGGCGGCGATCGCGGTGTCCGCCGTGGGCCTGCGCGGCGCCGGGCCGGACGTGCGCGACCCGCAGGCCACCATGCACGCGGCCACCGGCGTCACGCTGCCCCCACGCCCGTCGCCCGCGCCGACCGACGTGCGGACCGACACGGAGCACAGCCCGCCGGTCAAGCTGATCGCCGCGGGACGCATGGCCGTGTCCGCCTACTACACCACCCGCCTGGAGCGGGTCTCGGACGACCAGCAGCGGGTGGTGTACACGTGGTCGCTGTACGACCCGCGCACCGACGGCTACGAGAAGACCTCGTGGGCCTGGGTGGACGTGGCCCCCGGGCTGCAGGTGGCCGCCGTGCTGGAGGGGGAGCTGATCAGCAAGCGGCTGGGGATCCTCGACCTGAACACCCGGCAGATCCTCAAGTGGATCGACCTGGAACACCCGGTCGGGTCGGTCGTGTGGTCCCCGGACGGCACCAAGGTCCTGGCCACGGCGTACTCCGGCTACCCGGACATCCTTCGGGGGAAGGGCGACGAGCTGGGCCACACCGGGAACAGCCCCCGTACCGGCTACTACATCGTCGACGTCGAGGCAGGCACGGCCGCCTACCACGAGCTGCCGCCGATGGCCGACGCGATGGTCACCGACGACAAGATCTTCAACGGGAACGGCCGGCAGGATCTCGGCTGGAGCCTCGACGGCACGATGCTCTGGGCGCCCACCAGCACCATGCCGGATCGCGTCTTCTACAGTCTCGATGGTCAGCGGCGCGAAGCGCCTGAAGGGGACCGGTATGTGGACTACACGGGCATCTCGGCGACCTCGCCGAACGGCCGCCTGGTCCTGGGCCGCGGCGTGCCGGCCGATCCCGTCGGGGGGCAGAAGGTGCTGCAGCTGCACGCCTGGGCCGACGACGACAACGTCCTCGCCCTGGGGTGTGCCGGGTCGTGCGAGAGCGAGTTCAACAACGGGCTGATCCTGGTGAGCGTGGACGGTCAGCGGACGACGCAGCTCAGCGCGAACCGCGACTCCGACAAGGACGGCTCCTGGCGATGGGTGCTCACTCCTAGGTAACTGGATCGATCGTTCTCGAATGTGCTAGCTTTGGGCCGTGGCGAGGAGCAAGGAGTTCGATCCCGAGGTCGCGTTGCAGAAGGCCCTGGAGCTGTTCTGGGAACGCGGATACGAGGCGACGTCGATGGCGGACCTCGTGGAGCACCTCGGGATCGCACGGGCGAGCATCTACGGCACCTTCGGCGGCAAGCGCGAGCTCTACCTGAAGGCGCTGGAGCGCTACCTGGAGCAGCACAACGTGGTCGAGCGGCTGTCCCAGCCGGGGCCCGCGCTGCCCGCCGTCCGGGCCTTCCTCGACTCGTACGTCGCGGAGTGCCTGGCCGACGAGCTGCGGCGGGGCTGCATGGTGGTGAACACGGCGGTGGAGTTCGCCACGCGCGACGCCGCCGTGTCCCGCAAGGTGACGGAGAGCTGGGCGGGGCTGGAGACCGTGCTCGCCGCCACCCTGGTCCGGGCGCGGGCCCAGGGCGAGATCCCGGCGGGGAAGGACCCGCACGCGCTGGCCAGGTTCCTGCTCGTGCTGCTGCAGGGCATCAGGGTGCTCGGCAGGGCCGACCCCGATCCGCGCCGCCTGCGCGACGCGGTCGACCAGGCCATGGTCGCCGTCCAAATTTGAGAACGATTGGTATGGAATAGATGAATCGCTTTGAAGGCAAGGTCGCCCTGGTCACCGGCGCGAGCGGCGTCCTGGGACGGGCCGCGGCGCTGGCGTACGCGGGTGAGGGCGCTTCCGTGCTGGTCGCGGGGCGCGACACGGCCAGGCTGGCCGAGGTCGTGAAGCTGATCGAGGAGCGGGGCGGGCGGGCGAGCGCGTTCGCCGTGGACATCACGCGGTCGGCCGACGTCGCCGCCATGGTCGAGGCCGCGGTCTCCCGGTACGGGGGTCTCGACGTCGCGCTCAACGCGGCCGGCGTCTTCGGCATGCTCGCGCCGCTGGCCGACTACGACGAGGACGTCTGGGACACCGCGCTCGCGGTGAACCTCAAGGGCGTGTTCCTGTCGATGAAGCACGAGATCGCCCACATGCGCGCCCACGGCGGCGGGGTCATCGTCAACGTGGCCTCCAACCTGGGTGCGCACTGGCGGCTGCCCGGGGCCGCCGCGTACGCCGCCTCGAAGGCGGGGGTGAGCTTCCTGACCCGCACCGCCGCCCGCGACCACATCGCCGACGGCGTACGGATCAACGCCGTCAGCCCCGGCCCGATCGACTCGCCCATGGCGACGCGGCCCGGCGAGACCCGGGAGGAGCGGGACGAGCGCATGAGGGGCGCGTTGCCGATCGGCCGGGTCGCCACGCCGGAGGAGGTCGCGGCGGCGGCGCTGTGGCTGTCGTCGCCGGAGTCGAGCTTCGTCGTGGGCCAGGACCACGTGATCGACGGCGGCGCCACCGCCTGACTGGTCATCCTGCTCGATCACGGGCTCTGCCCGGCAGTCCGTTCGAGTTGGCCCTGCCGCGCGTTTCCTCCTCCAGATGCTCGAACAACTCCGGCAGGGTCGCGCCGCACCGTACGTTGGACAGCGGGCTGTGCTCGGACACCAGAACGGTGCGGATGGCGATGTAGCCGCCTCCGGCGCCTTCGATGATCTGCCAGCCGGGAAATCCCCTGGTCGCCGTCACGGCACGCCCGCTGCAACGTCGGCCCACACGACGCGGTGGCCGTCCTCGGTGAGGTGCGTGCCGCAGCTGGTGCTCAGCCGGGCCACGATGCCGAGGCCGCGACCCGACTCCTCCAGGGGGCCCAACTGGCGAGGGACGAAGCGCGGCTCCGGTTCCGGAGCGCCCGGGTCGATCACCTCAAGGCGGACGAAGCCGTCGCCGAAGCCCAGCCGGATCTTGACCCAGTCGCGCCGCCTGCCGCCCGGGACGTGCTGGATGACGTTGGCCACCAGTTCGGAGACGATCTGGAGCGCGTCGGAGCGGACCGTCGGATGGCTGCCGGTGAGCCAGAGCCCGGTCGCCTGCCGCGCCTGCCACGACGTCCTGTCGTTTCGGCGCAGCGTCGTATCGCGCCATAGGACGACATCGGCGAGCTCTGCTGATGTGGTTCCTGCCCGCACAAAATCACCGCCTTTGTTCTGTTACGCCGATATTTGGCTCGGACAACACGCTGACCAGGTGTCTGGAAGCACTTCCCAGGGTGCCGCCGCCGGGCTATTTTGTAATCGGCTCGTCACAGTCCGTTTTCAGACAGACGTGCTGGCACTTGTCCGGGTCCTGCGAAAGGGCGATGACATGACGACAGAGGTTTACGGCGAGGTACTGAAAAAGGCGCGTAACTCGGCAGGTCTTTCTCAAACGGCCCTGGGAGACCTGCTCTCGTGCAGCGAGAGCCTGGTCGGCCTGATCGAGCGCGGTAAGCGGAGGCCGAGCAAGAAGTTCACCCTGGCGGCCGAGGCGGTGCTGGGGCTGAACGGGGAGCTCTTCGGGCTCCTGCCCAACACCACCGTCATGTCCACTCCGAAGTGGTTCAGCGAGTGGCCGAAGGTGGAGGAGAAGGCGCACACCATCCGAACCTGGCAACCGCTCGTGGTCCCGGGACTCCTCCAGACGGCTCGCTATGTACGGGCCATCCTCTCTGTCGCACCGTGGGCCACCGAGGAGTGGGTCGAAGCAGCCGTCGAAACGCGGCTCCGGCGACAGTCCGTGTTCGAGCGCGAGAATCCACCCATGTACTGGGCTCTGATCGACGAATGCGTGCTCCTTCGGCCGGTTGGCGGAAAGGAGGTGATGCGCGAGCAGCTGAGGCATTTGCTAAAGATGGCCGAGCGGCCCAATGTCTCGTTCCAGATCGTGCCACTGGAAGTGGGCGCCACAGCAGGTGTGCTCGGAGGCTTCGCCCTCGCCCAGGGTGACGATATGCCGGATCACGTCAGTATCGATGCCGCCGCGCAGGGCGCTGTATCCGCTCGCGAGGAGACGGTAAGGCGGGTTAACGTCATATATGACGCAATTCACACATGGGCACATCCCATACATGTGAGCCAGCAGCTAATACGTGAGGTGGCGGCAAGGTATGAAGATCAGTGACGAGTTGCGCGCTGAGTTGGACGCCGCGCAGTGGACGAAGTCCACGCTCTCCGGCCCAGACGGGGGAGACTGTCTCTACGCGGCCAAGCTGAGCGGCGACCGGTACGCGATCCGGGATTCCGAGCAGCCCGACGTCCCGCCGATGATCGTGCGCGGAGGGGTCTTCCGCGCCTTCGTGGGCGGCGCGAAAATCGGCGAATTCGACTTCTGACAAGTTGGCGGAAGCGACGCGCGCTGACATGCAGCCCGCCGCTTGGCACAGGGCGCGACGGCGTCGACGCCGATCCGCTGTTGCGGGAGATGGACGTGCCGCGCCGCTGCCGGATCCTGGCCGACGCCTACGGAATGTCAGACGTCGGCCGTTCCCGGCCGGACGAACTCTATGATCAGGTCGTCCTGATCGTTGAGATTCGGAGAAGATGTCAATCTCATGCGCCGCACCATGGTCCTTCTGGGTGGCGCCGCCCTCGCCGTCGGCGCGTTCGTCCTCTTCTACCGGGGCCCGGGACAACCGTTCGTCCGCGGTTACGTGAGCGACGTCGCCGCCACCATGCTGGTCTACGCGTTCTTGGGGCTGCTGTGGCGCACCACCGCCGCACGCCGCGCCCTGGCCACGGCCGCGATCGCCGCCGCCGTCGAGTTCTACCAAATAGTCGGCATGACCCCGCCGGGGATCGGCGGTGTCCTGGTCGGCGCGTTCCCCGACCCATGGGACCTGGTCGCCTATGCCATCGGTGTGGTCGCGGCCCTGGCCTGGGAACGCCGATCGGTCCGATCCGGTGATCAGACCGGCTGACTCTCGGACACCACCCCACCGGCACGGCATGTCGCCCTGAGACGTGAAGGTACGGCCCGCGCCCTCGCTGCGGAGAGGACGCGGGCCGTACGAGGTGATTCTCAGACCCGGCTGATGCGGACGGCGTCGGCGATGACGTAGCCCGTGCCCGAGGTCCAGCGGCTCACGCCGACGGCGTTGTACGTGCCGGCGTTGAGCGAGAAGGTGCCCAGGCTCTTCCAGGCCCCTCCGCCGGAGCGTTGGTCGACGTAGACGGTCTGGTTGCCACCCGACGCCGCCACGATGAACGGCGCCGAGCTGTTGTATCCGGGATCGTCCGGATACCAGACCTCGACCCGGTACGTGCCCGCGCTCGGGATGGTCGCCGAGTACCACGCCGGGTCGCTGGCGGCGACCGGGTCGGCGTAGCGGTAGTCGGCGCCGTAGCGCTGGCTGGAGTAGGTGGAGGTGCCCCAGTTCGCGCTGGCGGTGAACTGGCCGGAGGTGGTGTTGTCGATGGTCGTGGACCACGACGGGGTGCCGCCACCGGTCACGTAGTTCATGTACGTGGTCCAGTTCCAGTACGAGCCCGGGTCGGTGTGGGTCGCGCCCGGGACCTCGTTGTGCCCGATGATGTGGCTGCGGTCCTTCGGGATGCCGTACTTGTCGCAGATGGCCTTGGTCAGGGCCGCGGAAGCCCGGTACATCGCGTCGGTGAACCACGAGGCGTCGGCGACGTAGCCCTCGTGCTCGATGCCGATGGACCTGGTGTTGTAGGTCCAGTTGCCGGCGTGCCAGGCGATGTCCTTGTCGCGCACCATCTGGGTGATGGCGCCGTTGGAGGACTTGACCACGTAGTGGGCGGAGACCTGCGCGGCGGAGTTCTGGAACCAGGAGATGGTGCCGGCGTACGAGCCCTGGGTGACGTGGATGACCACCCGGTCGATGGCGTAGGCCGACGGGCGGCTGGAGGCGGTGTAGTTGCTGGAGCTGGCGGCCACCCACGCGGCCGGCGGGTAGTCGGGGCTGGCCACTTCGGCCTGCGCGTTCAGCTGGCGGGCCTTGGCGAGCTCGCCTCGGTCGGCGGTGACCTCCTGCGGCTTGACCTGGACGCCGCGGATGTCGATGCCGAGGCCGAGCTGCTCGTACACGGCGTCGGCGTAGAGGCGGGCCAGCTCGGGCGAGGAGGCGTTGCCGTACTTGGCCACGGCCTGGTACCAGCGCCCGGCGTCCTTCCTGGCCGTCTCGTCGAGGCCCAGACCGTCGGCGAGGGAACGCAGCACGGTCGCGCCGCCGAGGATGTTCGCCTCGTCGTCGGCCTTCAGCTTGTCGGCCGGGAGCTTGGTCAGCTCGGCGGCCTTCTCGAGCGAGTGGTTGGTCGGATTGCTGACCAGGTGCATCACGCCGTATCCGCCGCTGGCGCTGGGCTCGCCCTTGTGGCCGTCGAGGTGGGTCTCGGCGTAGGCGAGCGCGACGAGCAGGTCGCGGGGGACGTCCTGCGCGGCGGCCGCCTTGGCGAACGCCGCTTGGAGCGGGCTGTCCTTGGCCACCGCCAGGGCGGGCTGGCCTGCGGCGATGAGGAGGACGGCGAGAGTCGAGGTGGCGAGGGCTGCTAATCGCGTGCGGACGAGAGTCATGGGGGTGCTCCTCGTTGGTGATAAGCGGCGCACCGTGGGCGCGCGGAACCTGCTACCTCCGGGTGGACCGCTAGACGCGCCCACCGTATGGCACGTCTTGACATATGTCGATAATTGACATTACTCGCGTGTTAGGTGAAACTTTTCGCCCCTTTGACGGCGGTCGTCCGGTGTCGAGGCCGCCCGGGGGAAGAGGTTCGAGTGCCGCTTCAAAGAGAGCGGGCGCGCCTGACGTGGTGCGTGTTCTGCGCCCCGAGATTGGGCCCCACCGAAGCGGTGAAGACTATTGCACTTTCTTCTGAACGCGCTGAAACTTCTCTTCGTGATCGCGTTGCGCACCGCTCTGGCGGCCTTCGCCGTACTCGTCCACCTTGTGACCTCCACTTTCTCCGCCGCCGCAGCCGCCTGCACGCCTGACCCCGCCACCCCGAAACGCCAGCTCAGGGCCATGTGGATCTCCACGGTCGCGAACATCGACTGGCCCAGCGACCAGGGGCTGAGCGCGGCGAAGCAGCAGGCCGAGTTCCGCGCGTGGCTGGACATGGCCGTGCAGAAGCGGATGAACGCCGTGGTCGTGCAGATCAGGCCCACGGCCGACGCGTTCTGGCCGTCACCGTTCGAGCCGTGGTCGGAGTGGCTGAGCGGCACCCAGGGCGGGAACCCCGGGTACGACCCGCTGGCCTTCATGGTCAACGAGGCGCACGCGCGCAACCTGGAGTTCCACGCCTGGTTCAACCCGTACCGGATCGCCAACCACGCCGATCCGAACAAGCTCGTGTCCACGCACCCGGCACGGCAGCACCCCGAGTGGCGCTTCGCGTACGGCGGGAAGCTCTACTACAACCCGGGCATCCCGGCGGTACGGGCCTTCATCGAGGACGCGATCATGGACGCCGTCTCCAAGTACGACGTGGACGGCGTGCACCTCGACGACTACTTCTACCCCTATCCGGTGGACGGCCAGACCATCCCCGACGCGGGCACGTTCGCGCAGTACGGCGGCGGGATCGGCAACATCGCCGACTGGCGGCGCAACAACGTCAACCTGCTCGTGCAGGAGCTGGGCCAGCGCATCCACACCGCGAAGCCGCACGTGTCGTTCGGGATCAGCCCGTTCGGCATCTGGCGCAACTCCTCGACCGACCCCCTGGGCTCGCGCACGTCCGGGTTGCAGTCGTACGACGCGATCTACGCCGACAGCCGGAAATGGGTCAAGCAGGGCTGGGTGGACTACATCTCGCCCCAGATCTACTGGCACATCGGCTTCTCCGCCGCCGCCTACGAGGTGCTCACGGCCTGGTGGTCCGACCAGGTGCGGGGCACCGGCGTGCAGCTCGTCGTCGGCCAGGCCGCCTACCGCGCCGGGGCCTCCGGGCAGGACGCCGCCTGGCAGGACCCGGCGGAGCTGAGCGACCACCTGACCGACAACCGCCGGCATCCCGAGGTGTCCGGGGACATCTTCTTCAGCGCGAAGGACGTCAAGGCGGACCGGATCGGGTCGATCACCCGGGTGGTGAACGCCCACTACTCCAAGCCCGCGCTGCTGCCCGCCCGCGGCTCGGCGGCGGCGCCGCCCGCGCCCGCGATCACCTCGGCCACCCAGGGCTCGACCGGCGTCCAGCTCGCGTGGACGGGCTCGGGCACGTACTACGCGGTGTACCGGGTGAACGGGTTGCAGTCCACCGCGGACCCGTGCTCCTTCGCCGACGCCCGCAACCTGCTCACGACGACCCGGAAGACGTCCTTCACGGACTCGTCCGCCGCCTCCGGGGCGTTCACGTACTACGTGACCGCCCTCAACCGCACCCACCAGGAGAGCGCGCCCAGCACGGGCAAGCCCGTGGGCCAGTCCGGCGACGGGTTCAGCGTCGTGATCGACAACTCGGACGCGGGCTTCACCGCCAGCTCGAACTGGGGCACGTCCGCCTTCTCCGGGCAGCTGCACGGCGCCGACTACCGCTTCGCCAACCCGGTCTCGGCCAGCGATCCCGCCTGGTACCAGACGACCATCCCCAGCGCCGGGACCTACCGGGTGGAGGTGTGGTACCCGGCCGACTCCGGCTACAACAGCGCGACGCCGTACATCGTCGCCACCTCCGGCGGGAACCAGACGGTCACCGTGGACCAGCGCAGCGGCGGCGGGCAGTGGCGGGTGCTGGGCACGTACACGCTGGCGGCGGGCACGTACAACGTGGTCGGGGTGAGCCGGTGGACCTCGGCGACGGGCTACGTCATCGCCGACGCCGTCCGCATCACCAAGACCTGAGGTCGCCCGGTTGGAGGCTGGGCAGGGCCGGTGCGTGATCGTACGATGAGCCGGTGGACGGTGTCCGTCCGCGGCCGATCGACGCGGTCGCGGTCCTGGCCGCGGGAGGCTTGACGCTGGCGACCGGCTACACCGGCCCGGTCCTCGTGGTCCTGCTCGCGGCGGCGGTGCCGGTGCTCTGGATGCGCAGGGCGCCGCTCACCGTCGCCTGGGTCAGCGCGGGGACGGCGATCGCCCTGCCCGTGCTGTCGGTGGTCTGGCACGTGCCGCTGCCGGACGCGGCGCCGCTCTGGCCGCCCACGTGCGCCTTCGCCGCGTACGGCGCGATGGCGTTCGCGGCGGAGCGGTATCGCGGCATCCAGCGCTGGCTGCCGGTGATCATCCTGGGCCTGGCCGTCCTGTCGCTGCCCGACCGCCTCCCGCTGATCCTGCGCACCGAGGCGGCGCTCGCCCTGGCCACCCTGTACGGCATGTACGTGGCCGTCAGGGAGCGCCTGCGCCGCGAGCTGGCGGAGCGGGCCCAGCGGGTCGAGCGCGAACGGCTGGCGGGCGAGATGCACGACGTCGTGACCCACCGGGTCAGCCGGATGGTGCTGCAGGCCGGGGTGCTGGCCATGGCGGCGCGCGACGAGCGCGGGAGGGCGGCGGCGGAGGAGATCCGGGCGACCGGGTTCGAGGCGCTGGACGAGCTGCGTCACATGGTGGCGCTGCTGCGGCGCGGCACCGGGGAGGGCTTCGACCTGGGGCTCCCGCTGCCCGACCTGCGGCCGCTGGTCACCGAGTCGGCCTGCGCGGGCGTCCCCGCGGAGCTGGTGGTGGACGGCACGCCGGTGCCCGTGTCGGGCGTGGTGGGGCGCACCGCGTACCTGATGGTCGAGGAGGCCCTCACCAACGTCCGCAAGCACGCGCCCGGGGCGGAGGCGCGGGTGCGGGTGCGCTATCGCCCGGGATCGGTACGGATCGCCGTGCGCAACACCTCCGGCCAGCCGGACGCCTGGGTCGGCGGCGCCGGGCCCGGGATGGGGCTGCTGGACCTGCGGCGGCAGGTGGAGCTGGTGGGCGGCACCCTGGAGACCGGGGAGGACCGGGAGGGCGGCTTCCGGGTCGAGGCGACGTTCCCCACGCCGCCCCCGTGAACGGGAGATCAGTCCCAGTCGGTCAGCAGGCGCTCGAAATGGGCGTTCGCCTCCACGGGGTCGTAGCCGGGCAGCGCCTCGCGCATGAAGTCATGGGTCTGGCGCTGGGCGTCCGCGCACGCCTCGCCCACCGCGGCGAGCGTCTGCTCGGCCAGCTCGTGGCTGCTCAGACGGGTCGCGCGCGGGCCGTACCGGACGTCCAGGACGCGCCCGTTGACGTCGACGGTCGCCTTGACCTGGCCGGAGGCCGCCTCGCCGGTGCCGACGATCTTTTCGAGGTCCTCCTGGGCCGTCTCGAGCCAGGCCAGCATCTGCTCACTCTGGCGGCCGGCCTCGTCCAGGTCCTGTTCCCTGATGTTGGCCGGGTCGTAGGGATGGCGGTACACGCTTGCCTCCGAGCCTAAAGAAGATCGCGGGCCGCCTGCTCGACCCGCTGGCGTACGAATGTCTCGTCGAGAGGTTCGGGCAGGTGCGCGGCGCCCATGGCCTCGTCCGCGATCTCCTGCGCCTTGCGGGCCGCGTCCTCCTGGGCCGCCTGGAGCACGGCGGTCACCTCGCGTCCGAGCGTCGCCTCATCGAGCCGCAGAGCGCGCGGGTCGATGCGCAGGCGGGTCAGCCCGCCCTGGCCGTCGGCGGACGCCTCCAGCAGCCCGTCCTTGCTCCTGGCCAGGCCTTCCACCTGCCGGATCGCGGCCTGCGCCGCGCGCAGGTCACGGATGACCCGCCGCCCCTGGGCGGCGTACTCCTCCAGGTATTCGGCGTCGTGGTCGGGTGAGGGGAAGGACATGGCGACCTCCGGGTGGTCAGGAGAGCAAACCAGGCGGCCAAGTCTAGACATACACCGACAAGATCATTACTGAGCGATGTAGATCTCATTAACAGGAAGCGTTACGCGCGCGGCGATATGCCCCTATATGGTCATTTGGCATGACGGGACTTGAGATAGCTCTGGGAGCGGTGGGGCAGGATGCCTCCCGGATCAGGACCCACGGGGAGGACTACGGCGCCGCTCTCGCGCCGATGCACGGACGCGGGGATGGCGTGTCGTCCTGGGGGGACGACGGCCTCTTCGCCGTGTTCACCAGCACGTACGCCGAATCCCGCGCCGTGTCCATGGCCGCGCTCTCCGGGCTCTCCCAGGAGATGGGCGCGACCGGCGAGGGCCTGCAGGCCGTGGTGAAGAACACGAGCGAGACCGAGGCCGCCAACGTCGAGGCCGTGCAGAACCTGGGCCGCACGTGGGTGTGACACTTCCCCCGGAGGCCGCCGGGGTCATGCAGATGCTCGGGCCCTACCCGACCTTCGACGAGGACGACGCCAGGCGGGAAGGCGGCGCGGTGCGCCTGGCGCACGCGAACACGGTCCCCGCCGCGGCGGGGGCCGACTCGTCGGTACGCGCCACGCAGCAGGTCTACCGAGGCGAGTCCGCCGACGCCATGCAGGCCCACTGGGAGCGCACGGGCACGCAGAACGGCCACGTCGCCCAGGCCAACGCCGCTCTGAAGCTGGCTCCCGCGGTGCTCGAAGGCGCCGCGTCGGTGGTGTCGGCGGTGAAGGTGGCGGCGGGCACTCAGGCGGTCTACACCTCGGTCGAGCTGGCCAGGCTGCTGGCGTTCGGCGGGGCGGTGGGAGCGACGGCCGCCACCGCACGCGTTCTCATGCGCCGCAAGATCGTCGGGAAGGTCCTGCGCGAGGGTAGCGAGGGCACCGGCAAGGTCATCGCCCCCATCGTGCGCCGCCGTATCACCGCTCCCATGCGCCGCATCCTCGACGACCTGCGCCGCCCGGGCGGCCGCGGCGGAAGCCCGGCCCTGGCGGGCGCGGGCGGCCGGACCGTCCCGCTACGGCCGGGGCCGTCGGGCCCCCGTTCCCTCAAGGACGGCATGGCCCAGATGGCCGGGAAGAAGGGCGGCAGGGGCGGGGGCGGCGGCCGCGGCGGTTGGAGAGACCAAGGAATAAAATTCCATGGAAAAGTCCCCAAAAGCACAGAAAACATGACGAAAGAGGAGGCGGAGGCGCTCAAGGCGCAGCTGGAGAAGAGCGTCCAAGAACGGGAGCTGCAGCTGAAGTGGTACAACGACAACGATCGTGGGCACGTGCACAGGGTTGATGAGGAAAAGGGAGCAATCAACATGCTCAAGCGCTTCCTGGGGGGAGGTTAACCGCCGATGCAGACGCAAGCAGGCGACGACCTGATCCATCGCATCCGCGCGCATTCGCACGACGGCGACGTCGTCGGCCCGGCGGCCAACGACCTGCTGAGCCAGTTGTACGACGGATACCCCGTCGGGAACCTCGCCGAACTCCTGCACAGCGGCGACGACGTGGCCGTGCGGACGGCGACCTGGCTGCTGTCGGAGCTGGGAGAGCTCGCCGCCCCGATGATGGACGAGGTCCCCGCTCTGCTCGCCCACCCGTTCGCCCAGGTGCGGTTCTACGCGGTCGAAGTCGTCCTGGTCAACGGCGACGCCCTGCACGGATCCACCATCGCGCGCGTCATGAGCCTGAGCACGGACTACGACACCGGTGTCCGCTGGCAGGTCCTCGGCTTCCTGGCTTCGGCCACGACGGACCAGCTGGCAGCCGGGGCGGCGAACCTGGAGCCCGGTCCGGTCAAGGACCTGGCCGAATGGCTGGTCCGCCTGGACGCCGAGGCGCCCGACCCGCGCGAGGTCCTCGCCCGGCTCGAAGGGCCCGACCCGACGGCCCGGCTGTTCGCCGCGGCGGCCGCCGGGCGCCTGTCCGACCAGGACACGGGCCTCCTGGAGCACGCGGTCAACGCGGAGGACGAGGAGATCCGGGCTTTCGCCGAGAGATGGCTGAGCGGGTCGGACTGACCCGGTCTCGACCCAGGGGCGACCCGGGTCTGATGCCGGAGTCCTACCAGGGAACGAACGAGAACGTCCCGTGGAAGGATGTCCGGAGCCGCTTCCCGGGCGAGTGTTGACGTATGAATCGACTCGCCCGGACGGCCGTGTTGCTCTTCGCGGTCGTTCTGCTCGCCTCGTGCGGTGCCCGGAGCTCCACCACGCCGGCCGGTCACACCGGTCACACCGGACATGCCGCCAAGGCCACGGTTGCGGCGGCCCCGCTGCGGGCCGGTGAACGGTTCGTCAACCTGACGATGGCGGAGCCGTACACGCCGAACCCGCCCAACGGCGGCACGGACGACTACCGTTGCTTCCTCATCGACCCCAAGCTGGCGAGCAAGGTGTTCCTGACCGGCGCCCAGTTCCAGCCCCAGAACCTCGACCTCGTCCACCACGCGATCTTCTTCAGGATCGACCCCGAGCACGCCGCCAAGGCGCGCGAGATCGACCGGCGCACCCCCGGCCAGGGCTGGACGTGCTTCGGCGACGACGGCGTCGGCGACTCCTCATGGGTGGCGCACTGGGCGCCCGGCACCAGCGAGACGCTGCTCGACCCCAAGTACGGCTACGAGCTGCCGCCGGGCAGCCGGCTCGTCATGCAGGTCCACTACAACCTGCTGGGCGTGGAGGGCAAGCCGGGCACCGACCGCTCGGGCATCCGCCTCCGCGTGACCGACCAGACCCTGCGGCCCCTGGAGACCGCCCTGTTCCAGGCCCCGGTGGAGCTCCCCTGCACGCCGAAGGAGTCGGGACCGCTCTGCGACCGGGCCGCCGCGGTCAAGGACGTCGGCGCCAGGTTCGGCGAGGAGCTGACGGCGCAGGTGGCGATCCTCACCAAGTACTGCGGGCCGAGCAAGCCGGGGCCGACCCAGCACTGTGACATGCCCGTCGAGGGCACCGCCACGGTCCACGCCATGGCGGGCCACATGCACCTGCTCGGCCGGGCCATCAAGGTCGAGCTCAACCCCGGCACGCCGAAGGCGCGGACGCTCCTGGACGTGCCCGAGTACAACTTCGACGACCAGTCGCTGCGGGTCCTGCCCAAGCCGGTCACGGTGAACAAGGGCGACGTCGTACGGGTGACGTGCACGCACGACGCGGGCCTGCGCGCGCAGCTGCCCCAGCTGCAGAAGCTGCCGCCCCGGTACGTGGTGTGGGGCGACGGGACCAGCGACGAGATGTGCCTGGGCATCGCGATCGTGACCCCCGGAGCCGCCTGACCCCCCGGAGCCGCCTGACCCCCGAGCTGCCCGATCCCCGAGCCCCTGACCTCAGGCGGCGACGGGCCCCTCGCTCTCCCACCGGGTGAGCACCGCCCGGTGCCCGGTCTGCAGCCCGGTGCCCGGGTCGATCGCGAAGTCGCCGAACAGGGTCGCCGTCTCCAGGCCGGCGGCGGCCGACCACAGCTCCGCCCGCCCGGTCCCACCCGCCCGGGCGGCGCAGTACGTCGCGATGATCGCGGCGGCGACCCCCTGGACCGCGATGTAGTTCGGCGGCACCCCGGACCGCTTCTCGTAGGCCGCGACGAACTCCTGCTCGGAGACCCCGAAGGCCGCCTCGCCCGCGCCGCCGGGGAACCACTGGCCGACGCCGTAGATCCCGCGCGGATCGCCCACGGCCGCGCCGAACTCCCGCACCCCGGCGGCCACGGCGCAGATGGTGCGCGCGCGCCCGGCCCGCCTGACCACCTCCACGTCCTCGTCGAAGGCCCCGGCGCAGAAGAGATTCCAGGAGTCGTCCACCGGGCCCCCGAAGACCACCGGGATGCCCACCGCGTGCGCGGCCCGCGCGGCGCCCTCCGCGACCTGCAGGGCGAAGCGCCCCTTGCCGCTCACGATCCGCAGCGGGCTGTGGTCGCCGCTCTCCGCGAGCCGGCGGACGAACGGCTCGGCGTACCGGCCGGCCGGCGTCTGGACGGAGACGACATGCCCGGGGTTGGCCGCCTGCACGTCGTCGCCCGAACCGCCGTGGTTCCAGATCAGCATGTCGAGCGCCGCGCCGATGCGCCCCGCCCGGCGCATGAGCTGAGTGGAGTACGGCCCCAGCAGGAGGTCGCACTGGCCCGCCAGCCGGGGGAGCACGACGTCCAGGGAGCGGGGCTCGCTGTGGTCGTCCTCGACGATCAGCTCCACGCCCGGGTCGAGGGACTGCCAGACTTCGAGGCCGAGCCGGATCTGTCCGCCGAAATGGGCGTGCTTCCCGGACAGGGATACGGGCACCCCGATGCGGAGCCGCGAGGACGTCATCCCATTTTCACTCCCCACTCAGCAAGGCAATAACCCTGACCTGGGCATTCAGTGGTTCGCCAGCCTCGTGAGCGGATAGAGACCACCACGTGAGCGAGGAGATTCTCAAGGCCGAGGGGCTGCGCAAGACCTTCCCCGGCGTGGTCGCCCTCGACGGCGTGGACCTGAGCCTGCGCACCGGCGAGGTGCACGTCCTGCTGGGCGAGAACGGCGCGGGCAAGAGCACGCTGATCAAGATCCTCTCCGGCGCCTACCACCCCGACGAGGGCCGCATCCTGGTGGACGGCCACCCGGTGCACCTCCGCACCGCGGGGGACGCGCAGCGGCTGGGGATCTCCACCATCTACCAGGAGTTCAACCTCGTCCCTCAGCTCACGGTCGCGGAGAACCTCGCGCTCGGCCGCCCGCCGCGCAGGTTCGGTTTCGTGGCCACCGGGCGCATGGAGCAGCAGGCCAAGGGGCTGCTGGACCGGGTCGGCGTGGACGTGCACCCGCGTACGCCGGTCGCCGGGCTGGGCATCGCGCGCATGCAGATGGTCGAGATCGCCAAGGCGCTGGCCCTGGACGCCCGGGTGCTGATCATGGACGAGCCCACGGCCGTGCTCACCACCGGCGAGGTCGCCCGGCTGTTCGCGATCGTGCGGCAGCTGCGCGAGGAGGGCGTGGCGGTCGTGTTCATCACCCATCACCTGGAGGAGATCGCCGAGATCGGCGACCGGGTGACCGTGCTGCGCGACGGCAGGTCCGTGGCCAGGGTCCCGGCGGACACCCGCAGGGACGAGCTGGTCGCCCTCATGGTCGGGCGGCCCGTCGACCAGCAGTACCCGCGGCGACCGGCCAGGCGGGGCAAACCGCTGCTCGAGGTGTCCGGGCTGACCCGCAGGGGAGCGTTCGGCGACGTGTCGTTCGAGGTGCGGGCCGGTGAGGTGGTCGGGATGGCCGGGCTCGTGGGCGCGGGCCGCACGGAGGTGGTGCGGGCGGTGTTCGGGGCCGACCGCTACGACGCGGGCGAGGTCACCGTACGGGGGACGCGGCTGCCGCCCGGCGACGTGCACGCCGCCATGGAGGCCGGGCTCGGCCTCGTCCCCGAGGACCGCAAGGGCCAGGGCCTGGTGCCGCAGGCGGGCGTCGCCGAGAACCTGGGCCTGGTCACCATGCGCGCCGCCACCACGGCCGGTTTTGTGGACCGTTCCTGGATGCGTTCGGCCGCCGCGAAGGCGGCCGAACGGCTCGGCATCCGGATGGCCGGGCTGGACCAGGAGGTGCGCACGCTCTCCGGCGGCAACCAGCAGAAGGTCGTCATCGGCAAGTGGCTGATGGCGGACGCCCGCGTGCTCATCCTCGACGAGCCGACGCGCGGCATCGACGTCGGCGCCAAGGTCGAGATCTACGAGCTCGTCAACGAGCTCACGGCCGAGGGGGACGCCGTGCTGATGGTCTCCAGCGACCTGCCGGAGGTCCTCGGGATGAGCGATCGGATCCTGGTCATGGCGCGGGGGCGGCTCGTCGGCGAGTTGCGGGCGGCGGGGGCCACGCAGGACGACGTGATGGCCCTGGCCGTCGCGGAGGTGGAGGGTTCCCGTGCCGAGTGACGCGCTCCTGGGCCGCCGGTCACCGGCGGCCGCCTGGTTCGCCGAGAACGGCGCGCTGGCGGCGCTCGTGGTGCTGGTCGTGGCGCTGTCGCTGCTGTCGCCCGACTTCCTCAGCGTGACGAACCTGCTCAACGTCGGCGTCCAGGCCGCCGTCACCGCGATCCTGGCGTTCGGGCAGACGTTCGTGATCGTGACGAGCGGCATCGACCTGTCCGTGGGCTCGGTCGCGGCGCTCTCCGCGATCGTCCTGGCCTGGACCGCCGGCGTCGCCGGCCTCCCGTGGCCACTGGCCACCCTGGTGTCCCTCCTGGTCGGGGTGGTGTGCGGGCTGGTCAACGCGGTCCTGATCGCGTACGGCAGGCTGCCGCCGTTCATCGCCACGCTGGCCATGCTCGGGGTCGCCCGCGGCCTGGCCCTGGTCATCTCGGCGGGCAGCCCGATCCCGATGCCGGACGCCGTCTCGCACCTGGGCGACACGGCCGGCGGAGTCCTGCCGGTCCCCGTGATCGTGATGGTGGTCATGGGGGTGATCGCCGCCGTGATTCTCAACCGCACGTACGCGGGCCGCGCCATGTACGCCATCGGCGGCAACGAGGAGGCCGCCCGCCTGTCGGGCATCAAGGTCGGCCGCCAGAAGCTGATCACGTACGCGCTGTCCGGCGGCTTCGCGGCGGTGGCCGGGATCGTGCTGGCCAGCCGCCTGGCCTCGGCGCAGCCGCAGGCGGCGGCCGGGTACGAGCTCGACGCCATCGCGGCCGTCGTGATCGGCGGCGCCAGCCTGTCCGGGGGGAAGGGCAGGGCGCTCGGCACGTTCGTCGGCGCGCTCATCCTGGCCGTCCTGCGCAACGGCCTGAACCTGCTGTCGGTCTCGGCGTTCTGGCAGCAGGTCGTGATCGGTGTGGTCATCGCCCTGGCGGTGCTCGTCGACACCCTGCGGCGCAGGGGAACCACTTAGGGGGAGAGATCATGCGGATGCTCATAGCGGGTGCCGCACTGGCCGGCCTGGCCGCGTGCGGCGGCGGGGGAGCCACGGGCGACGTCAAGATCGGCCTGTCGGTGTCGACGCTGAACAACCCGTACTTCGTGCAGTTCCGGGACGGCGCGCAGGCCGAGGCGAAGAAGCTGGGCGCCAGGCTGACCGTCACCGACGCCCAGAACGATCCGTCGCAGCAGGTGAACCAGGTCCAGAACTTCACCAGCCAGAACATGAAGGCGATCATCATCAACCCGGTCGACTCCGACGCGGCCGCCCCCGCGGTCAAGGCGGCCGACCGGGCCGCCGTCCCGGTGATCGCCGCCGACCGCGGAGTCAACGGCGCCGAGGTGGCCCAGACCGTCGCCTCCGACAACGTGGCCGGCGGGCGGCTCGCCGCCCAGGAGCTGGCCAGGCTGCTCGGCGAGAAGGGGAACGTGGCCGTGCTCCAGGGCGTGCCGGGCACCTCCGCCTCCCGCGACCGCGGCAGGGGGTTCGCCGAGGGCATCGCCGCGTACCCGAACATCAAGGTCGTGGCCCGGCAGCCGGCGTACTTCGACCGGGCCAAGGCCCTGGACGTCATGACGAACGTGATCCAGTCGCACCCCGACCTCGCCGGCGTGTTCGCCGAGAACGACGAGATGGCCCTGGGCGCGATCAAGGCCCTGGGGACCCGGGCCGGGCAGCGGGTCAAGGTGGTCGGGTTCGACGGCACGCCCGACGCGATCAAGGCGGTCCAGGCCGGCACGCTCTCCGCCACCGTCGCCCAGCAGCCCAGGCTGCTGGGGCAGCAGGCGGTGGACGCCGCGGTGAGAGCCGCCAAGGGGGAGAGCATCCCCAAGGCGGTGGCCGTGCCCGTGAAACCGGCGACCAAGGAGAACGCGGACCAGTTCGGCTGAGGCTGAGCCGTTCGGCGCTCCCATCCGTCCAAGTAGGTGTGAAGAAGATGTGGCGAATCGTGCTCGTGCCGGTGCTCCTGCCGGCCCTGACCCTGTCCGCTGTCCCGGCTCCCGCGCAGGCGGCCGTCGCGGCGAAGAAGGTGCTGATCGACTACCGGAAGCAAGGCGGGTTCGCGGGGCTGAGCGACCATGTGATCGTCTATACGAACGGCTGCGTGCGGCTCAGCCACCGTACGGGGCCGACCGTCGACAAGTGCCTCACCGGCAAGGAGGAGCGCAGGCTGCGCACGTCCCTCAAGGGGCTGAAGCTCGGGCGGTCCGAGGCCACCCCGCAGGGGGCGGACTTCCTCAAGTACACGCTTGTTTATAAGAAGCAGCGCGTGAGCCGCTACACGCTGACGCCGAGCTGGCAGCCGGTGGTGCAGCAGCTCGACAAGATCATGGTGAAGTACTGGGCGCCGGACTGAGCCGGGTCTCCATCAAGCGATTGACCGAAAGGTGAGGGTGGCACTACCTTCGGCCGCATGGACAGCGGACAGGTCAACCTGATCCTGAAGGTCGCGACACAGCTGTTCGCCGCGCGAGGCTTCGACGGCACCTCCACGCGCCAGATCGCCGAAGCCGCGGGGATGAACATCGCCACCGTCAACTACCACGTCGGTGGCAAGCGCGAGCTGTACCTGGCCGTCATGGAGCGCGCGCACCGGGCGGAGAAGGCGGCCCTGGACCTGGCGTTCGCCCGGCTGCCCGGTGACGACCTCGTCGCGGCCGTCCACCGGCTGCTGGACGACTACCTCGACTTCTGCGTGGACAACCCCGAGGTGCCCGCCCTGTGGATGCACCGCTGGCTCTCCGACGCCAGTGACATCACCGAGCTGGAGCGCGAGTACGTGCAGCCGCTGGTGGCCTCGGTGACCGCCGCCGTCCGGCCCGCGGTCGAGGGCGGGCTGATCGACGAGAAGGTCGATCTCGAGTACGCGATGTGGATGGTCATCTGGTCCGTGCACGGGTTCGCCAAGGGAGGCGTGCTGGACGCGGAGGGCCGCCGCAGGGCCGCCGGCGACCGGGCCGCCCTGCGCCGCTTCCGCTCCCACCTGCACCTGAGCGTCCACCGCACGCTCGGCCTGCCCGGCGACCCCAGCACGAAGGAGCCGATGTGAACCCCGCAGCGAGGACCACCGAGGAGCTGCTGGCCGAGGTGGCCAGGCTGAGGTCGCACGACTTGCCCGTGCGCGGCGGCCAGGTGACGGCGTACGTCTACGACACCGGCCGGGCCGAGGTCCACGAGGCGGCGGCGCGGGCGTACTTCGAGATGCTGGAGGTGAACTGCCTCGACCCGACCGCGTTCCCCAGCGTGGTCGAGATGGAGCGGCAGGTCGTCGGCGCGGTCGCGGACCTGCTCGGCGGCGGCCACGGCATCTTCACCAGCGGCGGCACCGAGTCGATCATGCTGGCGGTCAAGGCCGCCCGCGACGCCGCGCGCAAGGCCCGCCCGAACCTGGTGCTCGCCGTCAGCGCCCACCCCGCCTTCCACAAGGCGGCGCACTACCTCGGCGTCGAGGTCGTGGCCGTGCCGGTGGACCTGGAGACGTACAAGGTGCGGGCGCGGGACGTGGCGGACGCGATCGACGAGAACACGATCATGGTCGTCGCCTCCGCGCCCTCCTACCCCCAAGGGGTGGTCGACCCGGTCGAGGAGGTCGCCGCCGTGGCCGCGGCGGCGGGCGTCCCGTGCCACGTGGACGCCTGCGTCGGCGGGTGGCTGCTGCCGTGGCTGCGCGCGGCGGGTGCGGCGGTGCCGCCGTTCGACCTGTCCGTGCCGGGCGTTACGTCGCTCTCGTGCGACCTGCACAAGTTCGGGTACGCCCCCAAGGGCGCCTCGGTCGTGCTCTTCGCCGATCCCGCGATGCGGCGCAAGGCGTACTTCGCCTCGGCCGCGTGGCCCGGCTACACGATCGTCAACGCGACCGTCCAGAGCTCCAGGTCCGCCGGGCCGCTCGGCGGCGCCTGGGCCACGTTGCGGGCGCTGGGCACGGAGGGCTACCTGGAGCTGGGCCGGGCGACCCTGGAGGCGACGGCCAAGCTGCGCGAAGGGCTCGCGCGGATCCCCGGGCTGCGAGTGCTCGGCGAGCCGGAGTCGTCGCTGGTGGCGTTCGCCGGGGACGGGATCGACGTGTTCGTGCTGGCGGACGAGGCGCGGGAGCGGGGCTGGTTCCTGCAGCCGCAGCTCTCGTACGCCGGGATCCCGGCCAACCTGCACATCACGGTCACCGGGGTGACGCTGGCAGGGGTCGAGGACATGCTGAAGGTGATCGCCGAATCGGCCGAGGCCGCCCGGGAGCGGGGGCCGGTCGTGCTGCCCGACGGGCTGGTCGAGCTGGTGGCGGCCACGGACCTGGAAACGCTCGACGAGGCGGACTTCGCCGAGCTGGCCTCCTCCGTGGGGGTGGACCTGCGGCCGGAGGCGGGGCAGCCGGAGATGGCGACGGTCAACGCGATCCTGGACGCGCTGCCCGCGGCCGCCCGGGAGGCGGTGCTCGTCCGGTTCCTGTCGGCCGTTTACGCTACCTGAGCGCGTCCACCGGCTCCATCCTGGCCGCCCGCAGCGCCGGATACAGCCCGGCCAGCAGGCCCACCAGGGCTCCCGCCACCGGTGCCGCGACCGCGAGGCGCACGTCCAGCAGCGGCGTCCACTGCTTGGCGGCCGACACCGCGACGACCGTGACGACGCCCAGGCTGGCGCCGATCACGCCGCCCGCGAGGCCGATCAGCGTCGACTCCAGCAGGAACTGCGCGGCGATGTGCCGCCTGGCCGCCCCGAGCGAGCGGCGCAGGCCGATCTCCGGCACGCGTTCCATCACGGTGACGAGCGTGACGTTCGCGATGCCGACCGCGCCGACCACGAGCGAGACCAGGCCGAGGATCAGGAAGAGCGCGTTGACGTCGTCCTGCGCCTGGTCACGCGCCCGGGTGGGGCTGGGCGGGGCCATCACCTGCAGCATGTCGCCGTTCCCCGGGCTGAGCGCGGTGGGCGCCTGCCGGGCCACCAGGTCCGCCGCGCCCAGGCTCGTGTTGACCAGCACCCTGGTGACGTCCCGCAGCCCGAACTGCCTGCCCACCGTGGGCGGCACGAACACGGCGGTGCTCAGGTTCCGCTCGCGGCGCAGGTCGCCCAGGATGCCGATGACCGTGTACGCGTGCTTGCCGATGAAGATGGCCGGCGCCCGGTCGAGGCGGCCGACGCCGAGCAGCTTGGCCGCCTGGTCGCCGATCACCGCCACCCGGTCGCGCCGCTCGATGTGCCCTCGGTCGTAGAACCTGCCCTGCACCATCCTGCCGCGCGCCGCCTCGGGCAGCCCGGTCGTCGCGGCCAGCACGGTCAACGACTGGGCGGTGACCCTGGTGGGGTCCACGATGTCGTTGGAGCGCACGGACAGGTTCGCGCTGTCCTCCGACTCGGCCAGCGCGGCGGCGGACTCGACGCCGCGCAGCCTGGTCAGCCGGTCGATCGAGTCCCACTCCACGAGCGGCGTGTTCGGCGACTCCGGCACCTCCACCGTGATGGCCGTGGCCACCAGCGCGTCGAAGCGGCCGACGATCTGGTTGCCCGCGGTGGCGGCCACGCCGAGCGTGATGACCAGCGTGGTGATGCCGAGCACGGTCCCGAGCGTGGTGAGCGCCGAGCGCACCGGCCGGGCGAGCATGCCGGCCACGGCCTCCCCGAACAGGTCGCGTACGTGCATCACTCCTCCTCCACCAGCACGCCGTCGGTGATCCGCACCCGGCGCCCGGCCCGCTTGCTGACCTCCTGCTCGTGGGTGATGACCACGATCGTCATCCCCTGCCCCCGCAGCTCGTCGAACAGGCCGAGCACCGATTCGGTGTTGCGGCTGTCGAGGTTGCCCGTGGGCTCGTCGCACAGCAGCAGGGACGGCTCGCCCATGAGGGCCCTGGCGATGGCCGTACGCTGGCGCTCGCCCCCGGACAGCCGGTCGGGCGCGAACCCGGTCCGGTGGCCGAGGCCGACTCGTTCCAACGCCGCCAGGGCCCGCTCCCGCCTGCCCCTACGCGCCTGCTTGACTGCGCTCATGGTCGCAGCCGCTTCGGAGCTCGTTGGCTTCGCTCTCTCCCTCCGAGCTCCTCTGCTCCGATAGACCTCGGCGAGCATCACGTTCTCGACCACGCTGCGGTGGGAGAGCAGGTGGAAGGACTGGAAGACGAAGCCGATCCGGTCGCCGCGCAACCTGGTCCTGGCCCCGTCGCGCAGGGTGGTGGTCTCCGTGCCGTCGAGGCGGTAGCTGCCCGAGCTGGGGCGGTCGAGCAGGCCGAGCACGTTCAGGAGGGTCGACTTGCCCGAGCCCGACGGGCCGACGATGGCCAGGTAGTCGCCCCTGTCCACCCGGAGCGTGACGCGGTCGAGCGCCCGGACCGGCGGTTCGGCGGCGAACTCCCTGCTGACCTCCGCCAGCGAGATCACCGGCTCAGGCACCGCTGACCACCACCCGGTCGCCCTCCTCGATCGCGCCGGCGACCTGGACGTTCCCGTCGGCGGTCAGGCCCGTGCGCACCTCGACGTCCCTGGTCTGGTCCGTGGCGTACTCGACCCGCACCCGGGCCCTCCCGTCGGCCCCCGTGATCACGGCCGCCACCGGCACGACCAGCACCGGCTCCTTGGTCGCCCCCACGGTCACCCGCGCCGTGACGGCGGTCCCCGGCTTGAGCCCCTTCATCGAGGCGGGCGTGATCAGGACGGGCTCCGACCGGTCCTTGGCCTCCTCGGAGCCGGGCACCTTGGCCTGGTCGCCGACCGCGGTGAGGCGCGCCTTGTACGTCTTGCCCGTGTCGAGCTCGATGGCCGCCTCCATGCCCGTGCGCAGCAGCTCGGCCTCCGTCGCCTCCACCGCCCCCGTCACCGTGAACGCCGAGCTGGTCACCGTGGCGACCTCCTTCTCGACCTGCTGCCCCTGCTTGACCGAGACCTTGCGCACCCGGGCGGGCAGCTTCGGCAGGAACACCACCTCGCCGGGCGGGATGGAGGTCCCGTACGTACGCGCGAACTCCGCCAGCATCCCCTTGGCCGCCGCCACGTCCTTACCGGCGTTGGTCACCTTGAGCCTGGTCGGGGAGAGCTGCCTGGCCTGGCGCAGCGCCTGCTCGGCGGTGGCCTTGGCCTCCTTCGCGGTCCGTACGGCCTTGCGCAGCTCCACCAGGCTCTTCTCCCTGGCCTGCCGCGCCTCCTCCGCGACCCGCTCGCGCGCCTCCAGGGCCGCCGCCAGGTCGGCCTGGGCGTTCTGGACCCGCAGCTCCAGCAGGCTCGTGTCGGTGGAGGCCGTGGGCTGGGGGGTGGCGGTGGCCGCCGGCGTGGGCTGTTTCCTGGCTTCGGCCAGCGCCTGCTCGGCCTCGGCCAGCTTCTCCTGCGCCGCGCGCACGGCCGCCTCCGCCGCCGCCATCCTGGTCTCGTCCTCCGGCGTCACCTCCCGGGCCTCGGCCTCCTGGAGGGCGCGCTCCGCCGTCTTCAGGTCCGCCTTGGCGTTGGCCAGCCTCATCTTGAGCGGCAGCACGTCGCGCCCCTGGTCCAGCGCCTTCTTCTCGGCGGCGAGGGTCTCCTGGGCGGTCTGTACGGCCTTACGCAGCGTGTCGTACGCCTGCCGGTCGGTCAGCGTCGGCTGCTGCGCCTCGTACCCCTTCCTCGCGTACATGCGGGTGACGGCGGCGATCGTGGCCCGGTCGAACACGCCGGAGACGGGACCGCCGTACCCCAGCCTGCGCAGCGCCCGCTGGAGCTGCTTGACGTCGTCCCCCTTGCTGCCGGGGGCGATCGTGCGGTGCATCGGCACGGACCCGCGCAGCGCGAACACCGGGCGCCCGTTGACCTCCAGGAAGACCGAGCCCTCCGTGAGCCGGCCCTGGCGCGGCGCCCGGGTGGCCCGCTGCTGCTCGGCCGTGCCTCCGACGGCCCCGGCCAGGCTGACCGGCAGGGGCGAGCCGTATTCCAGCGTGCCGCTGACCACGACGGTGCTGACGAGCTTGCGGCGCTCGACGGCGGCGGTGACGAGCGAGGCCCGCGGCGCGGCGCGGCGGGCCGCCTCGTCGGCGGGGGAGCGCAGCCGGGAGCCCACGGCCCAGCCGGCGCCCGCGATGATCACTACTCCGGCGACGATGCCGGCGAGGAGCTTGTGCGGTGACTTCATGAGGTGGTCACATGCCGAACTGGGCGCTGACCTGCCGTTGGACCGCCCATTCCTTCGGCAGGAAGGCAGGGTAGAAGTCCTTGCCGCACTCCAGGTCGTCGAGCGCCGCCTTGATCTCCTTGGCCAGGTATGGCCTGGCCTGCTCGGGGGTGAGCGTCGGCACGTAGTACATCGGCGGCTTGTCGTCCTCGGCAGGGGGAGCGACGTCGGGCACGTCGTCCATCTGCTCCCGGCCCAGCTTGTCCTGCTTGAGCTGCCACGTCTTCTGTCCTTGATCGGACATGGAGACCGGCGCGGTGTCGCCGACGGCGTAGCCCTTGCCCTTCAGGCAGGTGGCCATGGCGGTGGCCAGCTCGACCAGGTCGGGGTCGGTGTTGAGCTTGCCCTTGCGGGCCCGGACGGAGGCCTTGAACTGCGCGTCGTAGAAGTCTTCCGTCGACTTCAGCTTCAGGCCGAGGACCTTGTTGGCCGCCGAGACCTGGCAGGCGTCCATCGCCTTCCGGTACGCCTGCAGCTGCGCCTTGGAGAGCGATGACTGGATCTTCCCGTTCGGGTTGCTCTCGGGGCCGCCGGCCTGGATGTTGAAGGTGTCAGGGTAGATGTACTCGGCGAAGACCCCGAAGCCGTATTTTTCGCGATATTTCCGCATTGCCTGGTAGTTGCCAGAAGCGCGGCTCTTGTCATCCTCGGTGCCCGGCTTGTGCGGCGTCACGTACGCGACGTACTTGAAGCCTTTCTGCTTCATGCAGTCCGCCTTGGCCGCCTCGAGCTGAACCTCCTTGCCCTCGGCGGTCGAGCCGGGCGTGGGCGCGGCGCTCTCGGCGGCGCCCCCGCAGCCGGAGAGCGCGGCCAGGGCCAGCAGGGCGGTGGCGGTCACGGTGAGTCTGGTGAGCATGGCGAAGTCCGTCCTCCGATCCTGGGTGTCAGTAGGCGAACTGGGCCCTGACCTGCGTGTCGATCGCCGACTTGCGCGGTGTGAAGACCGGGTAGAAGTCCTTGCCGCACTCCAGGTCGTCGAGCGCGGCCTTGATCTCCTTGGCCAGGTAGGGCCGGGCCTGCTCGGCGGTGAGCGACGGCATGTTGATCGGCTGGCTCTCGCCCTTCTTCGCCGGAGGCGCGACATCGGGCACGCTGTCGTCCTGCTCCCGGCCCACCTTGTCCTGCTCCTTGAAGAACGCGTCCTGGCCGCGCTTGGCCATGGCCGTCGGCCCGGTGTCGGTGACGGCGTAGCCCTTGCCCTTCAGGCAGGTGGCCATGGTGCCGGCCAGCTCCACCAGCTTGGGGTCGCTGTCGAGCGTGGCGGCGGTCGCGCGCTTCCTCGTCAGGGCTATCTGGTTGTAGTAGTCGAGGCTCGACTTCAGGGTCACGCCGAGGACCTGCTTGCCCGCCGTGACCATGCAGGCGTCCTTGGCCTTGTGGTAGGCGCCCAGTTGAGCCTCGGAGAGCGCCTCTTGGATCTTCATGTTCGGGTCTTGATGGGGGCTTTCCCTCTGGGCAGCCGGGGCGTTCATCTCCTTGGGGTAGATGAACTCGGCGAAGACCCCGAAGCCGTATTTTTCGCGATATTTCTTCATGGCCTGGTAGTCGCCCGCGTCCCGGCGGCGGTCCTCGTCGCTCTGGGGCTGCTCCGGCTTCACCCACGCGACGTACTTGAAGCCCTTCTGCTTCATGCAGTCGGCCTTGGCCGCTTCGAGCTGGTGCTTCTTGTCCTTGGCTGCCGCCGCCGCGCTGGGGGAGGGCGGGGCGGCGGTCTCTGCGGCGCCCCCGCAGCCGCAGAGGACGGCCAGGGCGAGCAGCGCGGTAGGCAGCGTCTTCCTCGTCATGGCGGGAGACCATACTCCGTTTAACGGAGCATGGTCAATCCAGACAGTGCCGCCGCCTCCGGAACGGCACGGAGGCGGCCCCGAGGGCCAGCACGGCCAGCACGCCCCAGTAGGCCAGGTGCTGCCTGGTCAGGGAATCGGCGTTCATGGACAGCTCGACCGATCTCACCAGCAGGTAGATGCCCGACGCGAGCGCCCACCGGTGGTCGCGCGCCAGGTAGCAGCCCGCTACGGCCAGCCCGAACACCGCCGCCTCCGTCGCCAGCCGGCTCAGGCTGAGCGGGTACCAGGTGCCCTCCTCCATCCATTGGGGGCCCGCCCACGCGACGGCCACCACGGCCGCCGGCCACCACCATGACCGGATCCGCGGCGTCTCCCGCCTTCTCGCCATGAGCACCAGCAGCCCGAGCAGCACCACCGCGTACCCGAAGGCCACGGCGAAGGGGCTGCTGTCCTGGAACAGGGCACGCCCGGTGAGGACCGACGGGTACACCGGCATCAGCGTCGGCTCGAACATCTGCCAGCCACCCGCGACCGCGACCGCCTTCACGCCCGCGACGAGCGTGAGCGGGAACGCCACCGGCAGCCGTCCGCGCAGGACGGCCAGCAGCGCGAGCGCCGACAGCAGCGTCCACAGCGGCACCGCGCCCGCGTAGGGGAGCAGCGCCGCCAGGTTCGCGGCAGCCACGGCCGTGATGCCCAGGTGCAGGCCGTCCTCCCACGCGCTGCCCGTCGCCAGGTGGACGATGCGGCTGCGCACGCCGCCCACCAGCAGGCCCCACGCCTCCTTGGGCACCGGGACGTTCCTGCCGGGGCCGGCCGACTCCAGCAGGATGTCGACCAGCTCGTCGCCGTGCGCCGCGCGATACTGCCTCGGGTATGCCCGCAGTAACCGGCGGTAACGCCGTTCGAGGGACGTCATGGGCTGGGGCACGGTGGCGGTCATGTGATGGGGCGCAGCACGAGGGAGGCGGCCTCCTGCATGCGCCTGGCCTCGGCCTCGACCAGGGTCCGTCCCTCGTCGGTGATCCGGAAGTAGCGCCTGTTCCGGCCGTTGACCGTCTCCTCCCGGTCCACGGTGATCACACCGCGCTCGTTCAGGCGCTCCAGGATGCCGTAGAGGGTGCCGACCGACGGCTGGACCCGGCCGCTTGACAGTTCTTTGATCGACTTGCTGATCGCGTGGCCGTGCAGCGGGCCGGCGCGTAGGGCGGCGAGCACGAAGAACATCGGCTCGCTGACTTCTGAGGTTCCCCTGGGCATGGCCCAGATTATTCCGTTCAACGGAGCGTCCGCAACGCCCGGCGGCCTCTCGCGGAGAGGCCGCCGGGCTGGCGGGGTCATCCGCAGCGCTCGCCGTTCAGGTGGAAGACCTCGGGGGACGGGTTGGGGCCCGAGGGGTTCGTGGCCACGAAGCCGAACGTCACGGACCTGCCCGGCTTGATCTTGCCGGAGCTCGTGGCCGTCACCACCGAGCCGGACTGCGACAGCGCCGCGCCCCAGTCCTGCCGGACGCGCTGGCCGCCGGGGAAGGACCAGCGCAGGGCCCAGCCGTCCACGGTCTGCCTGCCGGTGTTCTCGATCACGATCTGGCCGGTGAACTGGCCCGAGCCGTGCGCGGTGTAGCGCACCCGGCAGTCGGACCGCCCGCTCTTGTCGGCCAGGAACGCGGAGACCCAGGCCAGCGGGGAGTTCCAGTTGATGGTCAGCTCGTTCGTCGCCCACGACTCGATGTCGTCGATGTAGCAGAACTGCGGCTTGCAGCCCTTCAGCAGCCGCTGCGCGAGCGGGTCCTGGATGCCGGAGTTCGGGCCGCCGGCCAGCGTGCCGCGCGGCGGGTTGGGCAGCGCCGGGTCGAGCTGGTGGGAGTACCAGCGGCTGTGCTGGTTGTGCGAGGCCACCTCGCCGTAGCCGGTCACGTACGAGTGGTTGAGCGCGTTACGGCCGAGAATGTAGTCCATGCCCTCGCGCACGGCCGCCCGGTACTTCTCGTGGCCGGTCAGGTCGTACGCCGTGGCCAGGACGACCAGGTTGTTCAGCACCAGGTTGTTCGAGCCCCAGTCGAAGTCCGGCGGGTTGTACGGCAGCCCGTACGGGTGCGCCCGCTGGACCGCCAGATACTTCTCGGCCCCCTCGACCACGGACTGCCGCACCCGCGCCCGGTCGGGGAGCGCGTTAGGCACCGTGGCCAGGTCGAGGCGGCCGAGCTGGGCGGTGTTGCCCCAGTCGAAGCCCCGGTCACGCCAGATGTCGCCCGTGTGGTGCGGCGAGGCCAGCACGAAGTCCTTGAACTCCCTCTCGCCCGTCGTGATGAACAGCTCCGCCGCCGCCCAGTAGAACTCGTCGCTCACGTCGGCGTCGTTGTAGGCGCCGCCGCCGGTGCCGTCGTTCGGGTCGGCGTACCTGGCCGGGTTGGCCTTGGCCGCGGCCCACGCCCTGCGGGCGGCCTTGAGGTTCCTGGCCGCGAACGCCGGGTCGTACGGGGCGAACAGCCTGGCCGCCTGGGCCGCCGTGGCCGCGAGGTTGAGCGTGGCGGCCGTGGAGGTGGGGTGCAGCTCGCGCGGCTGCGGGTCCAGGTGCGGCAGCAGCGGCAGGCCCGTCCAGCTCCGGTCGTGGATCTTGTGGTGGGCCATGCCCGCGAACGGCTTGCCCTCCGGCACCTGCATGCTCAGCAGGAACTCCTGCTCCCAGCGGGCCTCGTCCAGGATGTCCGGCCTGCCGTTGCCGCTCTCCGGGATGGCGAGCTGGCCGTCCTTGAAGGCCGCCCTGTCCCGCTCGTACGCGGCCATGAGCTGGTAGACCGAGATGCCGCCGTTGACGACGTACTTGCCGTGGTCGCCGGCGTCGTACCAGCCGCCCTTGACGTCGAGGGAGTAGTCGCAGACGCCGGGCTGGCAGGGGACGCTCACGTCGCCCTGGTTCGGCGCGACCCCGGCGTGCCCGGCGGGCCGGCCGTAGCCGGGCCTGAGGCTGTCGAGGATCTCGATGCCGCTGCGCTGGGTGTAGTAGAACTTCAGCGCGTCCGTGGGGAGCTGGTCGTAGATGTCCGCGGCGATGTCGAACGGCCGGCTCGTCTCGCCGTCGGCCGTCAGCGTGTAGTCCTTGCCGGGCTTGCGGTAGGAGCCGAAGTCGAGCGTGTGCACGTTCTGGCCGGAGCTGGCGTCCACGCCTCTGGGGGTGGTCCGGCCCTTGGCGACCGTCTGCTTGTCGGCGTTCCTGAGCTCCCAGTCCAGGGCCGTGGTCGCGGAGGTGACCACGGTGGCGTTCTTGGGGCCCTGGGGGAGGTAGCCGACCATGTTCACGCGGACGCGCGGGCCCGTGTCGGGCTCGTACACCTCGGGTTCGGCGCCGCCTTTGAGCGACACGTTGTCCATGCAGAACCTCCATGGCTCGGCGCTGCCGCCCAGTTGGAAGACGACCTGGGAGTTCGGCAGCGACACGGGGGCGGTGAACGTGTAGGAGTGGTCGTTGCCCGAGACGCTCAGCTCCGGGTTCGCCGACAGGTACTGCGTCCACGGGTCCACCGGGAGCTGGATCAGCGCCTTGCCGACCTTGGCGGGGGTCGCCGAGGCGCTGAACCGGTACGCGTACGTGTCGCCCGCCACCAGCGGGATGTCGTTCTGGCCGATGATCACGTCCCACGGGTTGGCGGTGCCGCCGGGGATGTCGGCGCAGAGCCGGCCCGCGTCTATGGCGAGGGCGGTGTTGCCGGTGCTCCACCAGGGGGCGGTTCCGGAGTCGAAGGTGCCGTTCACGATCTGCTCGGGTCCCTCGTCGGCCAGTGCCGTCGTGGCGGGGGACAGGGCGACCATGGTGAGGAGGGCCAGTAAGGCGGCCCGGCTTCGGGTCATGGAGGTCCTCAGGGGTTGGGAGCGCTCCCAATCGGAGCCCTCCGATCCTCCTTTCCCGTCGCCGTCCCGTCAACGGCCTGCGGAAACTCTGAAACTTTCAGGCGGGACGGCGCATCGGCCAGAACAGCGTCCCGTCCGGCAGCGCGAACGGCTCGCTCTGCCGGTAGCCGTGGCGCACGTACAGGTCGCGGTTGCGCGGGTCGCTGGCTTCCAGGTACGCGGGCACGCCGCCCAGCCGGGCGTGCTGGTAGCGCAGCAGCGCCGAGCCGAGCCCCTCGTTCTGGCGGTCCGGGTGCACCGCCAGGAAGGCCAGATGGTGGTACGGCTCCGCCGGATGGTTCGCCTCGAACAACTCGTCGAGCACGCGGAAGCGCTCGACCCATTCGCCCGTCGTCTCGGCCAGGCGGCGGTCGTAGTCGAGCGGCTCGGGCAGCGGCGCGGTGCGCGGGAACCAGACCGACACCGCGGGCCCGTCGTCGATGAGGTGGATCTCCCCGTGCTCGACGGCGTGGTCGACGAGGATCCGGAAGTTGGCGGTCATGACCCGGTGCCGCTCCCTGCGCTCCGGCACGAGGTAGTGCACCACCCTCAGCCCGGAGAACGCGGTCGCGATGAGCTCCGCCACCCGTCCCGCGTCGTCCGCCGTCGCGTGACGGATGACCGGCCGCATCGCCCACGTCTGCTGTTTCATCGCCCAGGCTCCTCTCGTTCTGTCAGCTGCCGTCCTGGGCGGTCGCCGCCTTGGCGCCCATTCCGACCAGTGAGTAAACGGCGGGTTGTCCGGCACGCAGGATGAACGCCCAAATCACCCCAATTACCGCAGTTACCCCGTAAACACCGGGCAGAATCCAGGTCAACGGATCACTCTCGGGTACGTTGAGCAGTGCGGCGAAGTTCGTCACCGCCAGCCAGACCATCACGGCCAGCGCGAGCGCGGCGGGGCGCCCGGCGACAGCGTCTCCATCGAGAACCCGGAGGCCGCCGGGTGGGCCAGGTCCGCGAAGTCGAACAGCAGGATGACCGCCACCTCGGCGGTCAGCAGCACGGCCAGCAGGCGGCCGTTCACGTCCACCCGCATCAGGCCCAGGACCGCGACCAGCGCCCACGCGACCAGCGCGACCAGCCACCAGGGCGGCGTGAGGCCCAGCCAGCGCTCCAACAGCGGCGTGGCCGCCGTCCCGAACGCGCCGTACAGGCCCACCTGCAGCGCGTTGTACGCGATGAGCGCCACCCAGGCGGCCGCGATGCCCGCGGGCCGGCCCAGGCCGCGGCTGATGTAGGTGTAGAACGCGCCCGCGTTGGCCATGTGGCGGGCCATCGCCACGTACCCGACCGCGAAGACCGCCAGCACCACCCCGACCACCAGGAACGCGACGGGCAGCCCGGTGATCCCGGTGACCGCGTACGCGGTGGTGACCACGCCCGCGACGACGGTGAGCGGCGCCGCGGCGGAGAGCACGAAGTAGACGACCGAGGGTGCGCCCAGCCGGTCGGCGGCGAGCGCGCCGGCGACGAGGTCGGGCCCGGACTTCACGGGAAGCATCGGATTCCTCCGGGGGTGGGGGGTGTTCAGGTGCGGTAGGTCACAACCGCGCGCCCACGTCATCGACTGAGCGCTGCGCCAGATACGCCAGCCACGTGCGCACGTCGGTGTGGTGCGGCGAATCCCCGATATCGGCCAGCACCCGATTGGTCACTTTGTCCATGACGTCCTCGGAGTCGATCACGTCGAGCCGCACGCCGCGCACGGCGATTCTCTGGTGCAGCACGAGTTCGCCGATCAGGGCCCCGCCAGGCCGAGTGCGATGCCGTGCACGTGGAGGCGGGGTTTGCCCGTGCCGGTCGTGTCCCATGAGACGAGGAAGAAATCATCGGCAAGCACCTTGAATCGGTCCGCTCACTATCGCCTTAAAAGGACAACCCGCTTTCGGCCGGCGGCGTTCGGCCGCCAGCGGAAATGTCTACCAAGAACGTGATCGCCCGGGTAGGACCATTTATCCCTAAGTCCTGAAAAATGGTGATTTTGGGTAAAGTGCCAGATAAAAAATGAGGAATTCTCGAGTGTCGGAAAGCCGTGCTGCGACACGAACGCGCAGGTCAGGCGGGTCTTGGGTTTGCCCTGCGGCAGCCGGTACGGTCGGGATCATGTGCGCGTACCGGACCGGATTCGTGGCGGTCGTCACGCTGGCCGCGCTGACCACGGCGTGCGGCACCGCCGTGCCTGTTTCGCAGGAGGCGGCGCTGCCCGCGGCACCGTCCGCGAGCCGGACGCCGGCCGCAGGCGCGCTCGCGGGCAAGATCGTGGTGATCGACCCCGGCCACAACGGCGGCAACGCCGCGCACCCCGCGGAGATCAACCGCCAGGTCGACATCATCACCGGCAGGAAGCCCTGCAACACGACCGGCACGCAGACCAACGCCGGATACCCCGAACACGCCTTCACCTGGGACGTCGCCGGCCGGCTCAGGCCGATCCTGGAGAAGATGGGCGCCAAGGTCGTGCTGACCAGGCCCGACGACAAGGGCGTCGGCCCGTGCGTCACCGAGCGGGCCGCCATCGGCAACGAGGCCAGGGCGGACGCGGTCCTGTCGATCCACGGCGACGGCGCCGCGCCGAGCGGGCACGGCTTTCACGTGATCATGCCGGGGCTGGTCTCCGGGCACAACGACCAGATCATCAAGCCGTCCCGGCGCCTCGGGGCGGACATCAGGAACGCCTACCGGGACGGCACGGGCCTGCCGTACGCCACCTACACCGGCGTGGACGGGCTGCAGACCCGCACCGACCTGGGCGGGCTCAACCTCTCCGTGCGCCCCGCGGTGTTCATCGAGTGCGGCAACATGCGCAACCGCGGCGACGCGGCCAAGATGTCCGACCCCGGCTTCCGCGAGCGCATGGCCGTGGCCCTGGCCGCCGGGCTCAGGAAATATCTGACCTAGCCCTGCCGGTCGGGGAGGCCCCGTACGCGCGCAGGAACGCGGCGACGGCGGACTCGGAGAGCCGTTCGAGGTCGGCCTCCGTGTAGTGGTCGCCGCCGCCCCAGAACATGACCTTGTTCACCGGGACCCACAGCAGCAGGCCCACGAAGTGCTGGGCGATCAGCTCGGGGTCGTCCGGGCGGAGCAGGCCACGGGTGGCCAGGCGGTCGAAGGCGGCGGCCAGGGTCTCCAGCGAGCGCTCGAAGCCCTGCTGGTACCAGGTGCGGCCGAGGTCGGGGAACCGGTCGGCCTCGGCGATCACCAGCCGGCGCAGGCGGAGCACGTCGGGCCGCATGAGCGCGCCGAGGAACTGGCGGGCCAGCTCGCCCAGGTCCTTCGCCAGGTCCTCGCTGTCGTCGAGCGCCGCGGTGATGAGCTTGGCCAGCCCTTCGACCTGGGTCGTCGTGTCGAGGATGATGCTCGTGAACAGCTGCTCCTTGTCGGTGAAGTGCTTGTAGACGGTCTGCTTCGAGACCGACGCCAGCGCCGCCACCTCGTCCATGCTCGCGCCCACGTAGCCGTTGCGCAGGAACACCGGCCGGGCCGCATCCATGATCTGCCTGCGCTTGCGTGCCGTGCGGCCGTCCTCTTCCGGTGCCATGCCCATCCCTTCGCCCTTCGACGAGAACACAGTACTAGACAGTTCCGTACTTATGTGGGTACGGTACCGTCTAGTTCCACCGATGAAAAGGACAGAGCAGGACATGAGTGATCTTCAGCAGCAGGTGCAGGAAGCCGCCGACGGGCTCGTCGAGTCAGGCGCGGAGCGCGGGCTCCAGGTGGCCGTCTATCGTGACGGCGTCCAGGTCGTGGATGTGGTGGCGGGCGTGGCCGACCCCGGGACCGGGCGGCCTGTCACGGCTGACACGCCTTTCTACAACTTCTCGATCGGCAAGGGCGCCACCGCGACCGTGGCTCATGTGCTGGCCGAGCGAGGGCTGTTCGGTTACGACACCCCGGTGGCGGAGCTGTGGCCGGAGTTCGGGCGGCACGGCAAGCAGGGCGTGACCGTACGCCACGTGCTGTCGCACACGGCGGGCGTGCCGGGGGTGCCGCTCGACACCACGCCTGAGGACGTCTGCGACTGGGACAAGATGGTCGCCGCGCTGGAGGACGCCGAGCTGTGGTGGGAGCCGGGCACGAAGGTGGGCTACCACGCGTACACGTTCGGGTTCCTGGTCGGCGAGATCGTCCGGCGGGTCACCGGCAAGCCCATCTCGCAGGTGCTGCTGGAGGACGTGGCGGGCCCGCTGGGGGTGGCCGACGAGCTCTACTTCGGGATGCCGGAGACCGAGCACCACCGGCTGGCCAGGCTGGAGGATGCGCCGGTGGACCCGGCGGCGTGGGGCGAGATGCCGGCGGACCTGCCGATGTTCAAGGCGGGGCCGATGACGCTGATGCCGACCGCCGAGCTGGGCAACCGCGGCGACTACCTGTCCTCCGACATCCCCGCGGGCGGCAAGACCTCGGCCCGGGCCATCGCGCGGATGTACGCCGCGCTGCTCGGCGAGGTGGACGGGACGCGGCTGATCCCGTCCGGCCGGCTGCGCGAGGCGACGGCGGTGGCCTCCAGCGGGCTCGACGAGGTGTTCGGCATGCCGACGACCTGGGGGCTCGGGTACGGCATCGGAGGCCCCGGCTCGACCGCCGAGGCGAGCCCGACGGTGTTCGGGGTGCCCGGGGCGGGCGGCAGCGCGGCCTGGGCCGACACGGCGACCGGCACCGCGTTCGCGCTCACCAAGAACCGGCTCACCAACGACTTCGCGGCCGCGAGCCTGATCGGCGGCATCGTGGCCGGTGCCTAGAACCTCCGGCCCGCCGGTCAGCCGTCGCGGCAGAGGGGCTTGCCCCCGACCACACAGGCGATGTCGTCGAGTTGGCAGCTGAGCAGGGTGCCGTCCATGCCGAGCACGAGCACGAGGTCGCGCCTGGAGGGATGTGCCAGCATGACCCTGCCGACCACGCCATTGTCCAAGATCACGGTCGGGCGGCCTGCCGCGTTGTCCATGCCCTCGTGACTCCTCTCCGCTGCGGAACGAAAGCCGTTCCCCACCAGGATGCACAGGTGTGTGCCGCGAGCGCATCGGTCATCCGGCTGTATTTTCCGGTCCGGGGGTCGGGAAGGCCGTGGAAGACTGGTCTCAACAGGGGTTTTCTATGGGGAGATGACCTTGCGCACATGGCTTACCGAACGGTTCGGCCTGGCGGTGCCCGTGGTGGGGGCGCCGATGGCGGGGGTGGGCGCGGGCCGGTTGGCCGCCGCCGTCTCCGAGGCGGGCGCGCTCGGCATGATCGGGGTCGCCGCCGCGGCCACGGGTGAGTGGATCACCAAGGAGGCCGCCGTCGCGGGCGGCGGTCCGTACGGGATCGGGCTCATGGCCTGGGCGCTGGCCGGCAACCCGGCCCAGTTCGACGCCGTGCTCGAGCTCCGGCCCACGATCGTCTCCGTGAGCTTCGGGCCGTACGCGCGTTATGTGGAGGAGCTCCGGCAGGCGGGCGTCACGGTCGTCACCCAGGCGGGCACGACCGACGAGGCCCGCGCCGCCGAGCAGGCCGGGGTGGACGCGGTCGTGGCGCGCGGGGCCGAGGCGGGCGGTCACGGGCGCGACGCGGTGGGCACGCTGCCGCTGCTGCAGAGCGTGCTCGACGCGGTGAGCGTCCCGGTGCTCGCGGCGGGCGGCATCTCGACCGCGCGCGGGCTCGCCGCCGTGCTGGCCGCCGGCGCCGCCGGGGCCTGGGTGGGGACGGCCTTCATGGGATGCGCGGAGACGGCCCTGTCGGAGACGGCCACCGAGCGCCTGCTGGCGGCCGAGGAGACGGGCACCGCGTACGGGCGGGTCTTCGACATCGCCCAGCGCCTGGACTGGCCGCCCGAGTTCGGCGGGCGGGCGCTGCGCAACGCGTTCTTCGACCGGTGGGCCGGGCGGGAGGACGAGCTGGCCGCGGACGACGACGCCCCGGCCCGGCAGGCGGCGGCGCGGGCCGAAGGTGACTTCGACACGGCCTGCATCTACGCGGGGCAGGCCGTGGGCATGGTGCGCGAGCGGCGCACGGTGGCCGACGTGGTCGCCGGCTTCGCCGCCGCCGAGGAGCTCCTGGCTCGCTTCTCCTGATCGGCGGGGCAGGGCAGAACCTGTTCTGTTCGGGCTGCCCGTCCGGCTTGAGGTTGCCTGCGTAATCTGCCCTATTACGTGCGGGACTGCCGAGTAGTATGGCGTTCGGAGTCGCACGCGTGGAAGGAGACGGCCCCCAGTGACCGAGCTAGAACGCGTTCCGCCCGGAGTGGACCCGACGGTTCCCAGCTCCGCCCGGGTGTACGACTATCTGCTCGGCGGCAAGGACCACGTCGCGGTCGACCGGGCAGTGGCGGAGAAACTCCTCGCGGTCGCCCCGGACACCCGTCTGGTCGCCAGGGCCAACCGCAGGTTCCAGGTCGAGGCCGTCCGCCATCTGGCGAAGCAGGGCCTGCGGCAGTTCATCGACCTGGGCACCGGCATCCCGACCTCGCCCAGCATCCACGAGACCGTCCGCTCGGTGAACCCGGCCTGCCGGGTGGTCTATGTGGACTATGACCCGGTGGTGCGGCTGCACGCGCAGGTGCTGCTCGCCGACTCGCCGGGTGTCGCCAGCATCCAGGCCGATCTGCGCCGCCCCGAAGACGTGCTCTCCGACCCCAGCGTCACCGGCCTGATCGACTTCGAGCAGCCGGTGTGCGTGCTGATGGTCGGGGTGCTCCACTACGTCATGGACGAGGAGGACCCCGGCGGCATCGTGGCCGCCTTCAGGAAGCGCATGGTGCCGGGCAGCTGTCTGGTGGCCACCCACGGGATGGCGGAGAGCGCCCCCGAGGCGATCGCCCAGCTCACGATGGCGACGGCGGGCACCCCCGCGCAGGCGCGGTTCCGGACGCGGGACGAGGTGCTGGAGTTGTTCGACGGGTTCGAGCTGATGGAGCCGGGCCTGGTGCCCGTCCAGGACTGGCACATCGGCGACGACGAGCCCCACATCCCCCTTCTGGACGGCCCCCCGCAGCTGCGCATCGACGGCGGGGTCGGCCTGCTCAGAGCTTGATCCCCTTGATGATCTTCGACAGCTCGGGGACGAGGGGCGTGCTGGCCATCACGGTGACGACGACTCCCTTGCGCTCGACCCATCCCGCGTACCGGCCGTCGCCGAGCGCGCCGTCGCCCTCCTGGGTGAGCACCTGACGGCCGCCGATCTTCACGGTCTCGGTGTCGCCGGAGAACGTCCCCATGTCGAACGGCCCGTTCTTGAGCTGCGCCGGCTTGCTCGCCTTCGGCCAGCACACGATCCTGACCCAGAGTGAGCGCTGCTTGATGTCCGCGTTGGGGCGGTCGTCCCCCCACTGGTAGCCGTACTCGCTGATGCCGTCGTGCTTGCTGATGACGACCCCGCCGTACGTGAAGCCCTTCGGGATGTAGTTGACGCGGACCCCCTTGATGGCGGTGGCGCCCCTGGCCGGCTGGTCGACGTTGCTGTCGCCCGACCGCTTCACCTCCGCCTTGGTCGGAACGGGGCAGGTGGGGCGCTCCGCGGCCTGGGCGGGGAAGGCGATCAAGACCGCGGCGACGGGCAGCACGGACAGGGCGGCAAGCTGCTGAATCTTGTTCATGTGTGGGTTGGATGCGGTCGATGCGCGAAAGGTTCAGTACTCCTTCAGCGTGATGTCGTTCGCGAACTTGTCGGTCATCTTCATCATCCAACCGAGCAGGAAGCCGTACTTGAACATCCAGTTCCGCATCCGGATCCCCTTCCTGGTGCGGGGGGCGAGGAAGGGGCCCGCGTTGCCGTTCTTGGCGACCTTGGCGTATCCGCGCATCTGCTCCTCGTACTGCGCGAAGGCCACGCGGTGATCGCCGCCGGCCCGCTTGAGCTCGCCCGCGAGCACGTACGCGCCGACCGCGGCCAGGCCCGTGCCGAAGCCGGCCAGGGTGTTGCCGTACGCGGCGTCGCCGAGCAGCACCACGCGGCCCTGGCTGTAGCGGTCGATGGTGACCTGGCTGAGGGAGTCGAGGTAGACGTCCGGGGAGCGGCGCACCGCCTCCATGAGCGCCGGGCCCTGCCAGCCCATGCCCGCGTAGGCGCGGGTCAGCAGGTCCTTCTGCTGCCGCATGTCGTACCGGTCGTAGTCGAGGCGCTCGGAGGCGAAGACGAAGAACGCGGGCGCCTTCGGCCCGCCGACGGCGGCCATCCTGCCGGGCTCGTTGTACATCTTCGCGACCGTGCCGAACTCCCCCTCGACGTCGACCAGGGCGTAGTAGTAGCCGAGGTGCTTCACGTAGTCGGCCTCGGGGCCGAAGGCGAGGCGGCGGACGTTGGAGTGGATGCCGTCCGCCCCCACCACCAGGTCGAACGTGCGGGGGGCGGAGCGTTCGAAGGTGACGTGCACGCCACCGGGGGTCTCGGTGAGCGAGGTGATCGAGTCGCCGAAGACGTACTCGCAGCTCGCGGCGGTGCGTTCGTAGAAGACCCTGGACAGGTCGCCGCGCTTGATCTCGATCTCGCCGCCGGTGAACTCGCCGGGAATGACCGTCAGCTTGTGGCCGTCCGCGTCGACGATCACCTGGTCGCTGCCGCCGGTCTGGAGTGCCTCGATGTCCTTGAGCACCCCCATGCGGGTCAGGACGGTGCGGTGGGTGTGGCCCTTGAAGTCGACGGCCTGGCCGCCGGGGCGCAGCGACGGGGCCTTCTCGACGACGGTGACGTTGAAGCCGTAGCGGGAGAGCAGGAGGGCGAGGGCGGGGCCGCCGATGCTGGCGCCGGAGATGAGGACGTTGGTGTTCTTCATGTCCGTCAGCTTCGCGAGCGCCGCTGACAGCGGGGCGACTACCGGCTGACAGCCGGGGCGGACCCCGTCAGCGGCTGGGTCGGCGGCTGGGTCGGCGGTCCGGGCCCGGGGTCTCGATCAGGGTGGCGAGCGCGTCGTCCCTGCTCATCGATGCTCCCTTGGAGTACGCCGCCGCGAATCCCGCGGGCCCGAGGACCTCCGTGGCGGCGGCGGCGATCCTGGCGACGTCCCGATCCCCGGCCACGGCCATGCCGCGCAGCGCCACCCCCACACCCAGCAGCACCGCCGCCCGCTCCGCCGGTCCGCTGCCCGCCGCCGCGCCGTCCAGCTGCCGGCCCGCCGGGTCTTCCGTGGCGTCCAGCAGGCACTGGCCCGCCAGGCCTTCCACGGCGTCGGCGAGGTCGGTGGTCAGCGGCGAATTCAACGTCATGGCCAGCGCCTCCGCGTGCCGGCGCGCGGCCTCGGGGGCGTCGCCGGTCGCCTCGGCCAGGCGGCCGAGCGCCGTCAGCACGTGCGACCTGGCCCCGTGGGCCTGGAACAGGCCGATCTCGGAGGCGGCGAACGCGGCCTCCAAGTGGCGGGACGCCCCCGCCAGGTCACCCTCCAGGCGGGCCATCTCGCCCAGCCGCAGACCCACCCATGCCGTCTGTTCCGGCCGCCCGAGCCGGCGCGCCAGCTCCCCGGCCCGCTCGCAGTCGGCGCGGGCGGCCGGAGCGTCACCGGCCCGCCAGTGCGCCTCGGCGCGCCGGTGCAGCACGTCCACCAGCTCCTCCATCGCCCCGAGCTCTTCGAGCAGGCCGACCGCTTCCTGCCACAGCCCCATGGCGCGTCCCCACTCGCCGCGCCAGCTCGCGATCAGCCCGAGCCAGTCGAGCCCCTGTGTCTTGCCCCAGCGCTCACCCAAGGCGCCGAACTCCGCGACCATCGACTCCAGGCCCCGCTCCGCGCCGGCGACGCCGCCGCCGCTCAGCAGCTCCAGCAGTGCGCCGCTGAACCGTCCGAGCGCCTTGCTCCAGGGATCGGACCCGATCACGTGGACGGCGGCCGCCTCCCCGGGCGGGGGCGGCCCCGCGAGCATCCCCCACAGGGCCGGGCCGAACCGGGACCGCATCGGCCGGTCCAGCGAGCCGATGACCGTCCGGGCCTGCTTCCAGTGCGGGGAGTCGGCGCGGGGTACGGCGTGCAGCACCACCAGCACGTACTCCTCGGCCAGTTCGGGCCCTGTCGCGTCGAGGAGGCGCACGACATGCGGGGTCGCCTCCCCCCGCCGCCCGCTGAGCCACCAGTACATGGCCAGCGCCGACACCAGCCGCGCCGCCCCCGGCGGGTCGTGCTCGACGCCCCACCGCAGCGCCGCCTGCAGGTTCGCGTTGTCGGCCGAGAGCAGGGCCAGCCACCGGAGCTGCCCGGCGCTGTAGAGGTGCCCGTCGGCGCGGCGCGCGAACTCCAGGAACCAGGCGGCATGGGCCGCTCTCAGCCGGTCCTCCTCGCCCGCCTCCGCCAGCCGCTCCGCGCAGAACAGGCGGATGGTGTCGAGCATGTGGTAGCGCTCGCCGTCGGTCTCGACCAGCGACTTGTCCACCAGATCGGCCAGCAGGTCGGCGCTGTCCGCGCCGCACACCCGTTCCACCGCCTCCAGGCTCGCACCCCCGGCGAACACGGAGAACTGCCTGGCCAGCGCCTGCTCCTCGGCGTCGAGCAGGCTCCAGCTCCACTCCACGATGGCGTGCAGCGTCTGGTGGCGCATGGGGGCGGTACGGTCGCCGCGCGACAGCAGCCTGAACCTGTCGTGCTCGGCCAGCCGGGTGGCGATCTCCTCCACGCCGAACGTGCGCATCCGGGCCGCCGCCAGCTCGATGGCCAGCGGCAGGCAGTCCAGCGCCGCGCAGATCCGCAGGACGGCGTCCAGGTTGCCGGGCCCGACCGCGAACTCCTGCCGCACCGCCGCCGCCCGTTCGGCGAACAGCGTGACGGCCGGGTCGGTGGGCAGGGGCGCCAGGGGGACCAGGTGCTCGCCGGTGATGCCCAGCGGCTCCCTGCTCGTGGCCATGATCATCAGGTCGGGGGCGGCGGCGAGGAGGCGGCGGGCCAGCGTGGCGACCTCGGCGAGCACGTGTTCGCAGTTGTCCAGGACGAGGAGGAGGTCCTGTTCGGCCAGCGCCGCCACCAGGCGTTCGGTGGGGTCGGGGAGCCCGTGCAGCGCCGACTCGCGCAACCCGAGCGCCGCCAGCACCGCCCCCGCCACCTGCCCGGTCCCGTCCACCAGCGACAGGTCCACGAAACACGCCTCCCGGGCACGTCGCACCGCACCCCCGTCAGCGGAGGTCGTGCCCGGGGGTTGGAGGCGGGTGGTGGCTTCGATGGCCAGGCGGGTCTTGCCGATGCCGCCGGGGCCGACGAGCGTCACCAGGCGGACTCCGCTCAGGGCGGCCAGCCGTGCGAGCTCCTCCTCCCGCCCGACGAGCCGGTTCAGCTGGGCCGGCGGCGCGACCCGCCGGACCTGGTGCCGCTCGGCGCGCAGGATGTCCAGGTGCAGGGCCGCCAGCTCGGGTGAGGGGTCGGTGCCGAGCTCGTCGGCGAGCAGGCGGCGCGTCTCGTCGAAGACCGTCAGCGCCTCGGACGGCCGCCCCGCCGCCTCCAGCGCGCGCATCAGCAGCCCGCGTGGCCGCTCGCGCAGCGGATGCGCGGCCACCAGGTCCTGCAGCGCGGCCACCGGGCTGCCCTCGGGCAGGCCCAGCTCGGCCTCCATCAGGTCCTCCATGGCCGACACCCGCAGCTCCTCCAGCCGGAGCGCCTGCGGCCCCGCGAACGGCGCGTCGGCCACGTCCGCGAGCGCCGGCCCCCGCCACAGCTCCAGGGCCTCCCTCAGCGAGGAGGCGGCTCCCGGGAATCGACCGGCCGCCAGCAGCCTGCGCCCCTCGCGGGACAGCCGCTCGAACCGGTGCGCGTCCACGTCGTCCGGCGAGACCGCCAGCCGGTATCCCGCCCCGTGGAACTCGATCAGGCCGGCCGGCAGGCTCCGCCTGAGCCGGGAGATCTGCGCCTGGATGGCGTTGGCGGCCTCCGTGGGCGGCCGGTCGCCGTACTGGCCGTCGATGAGCCGTTCGACGCTCACCATGCGCCCGGCGTCGAGCAGCAGCAACGCGAGCAGGGCACGCGGGCGCGGACCGCCGATCGCCAGGGGCTCGCCACCGGGGGAGCGCACCTGGAGCGGGCCCAGGATGCCGAATTGCACGCCCCGATTGTCCCCCAACTGAGCAGTTGAAACGGAATTATCGGTATACCTACCGATGCGTATACGTATTTCCCAGTCGGGAGTGACCGTTTAGCGTCGCGGCATCAAGGCGCAACAGCACTGCTAGCTTCCACCCCCCAATCTCCCTGCAATCCCGCCGCCGAGGCGATCCCCGTGCGGCGCGCGGGCCGTCGTGCGCTCACGAAGCGCGCCGACCCCGAGGGAGATCTTCGAAAGGAGCAGCACAGCCGTGAAACGCAAAGCCTTACTCGCGGCGGTCGTCGGCGTGGCCACGGCCACGACCCTGGCGTTACAGACGCCGCCCGCGAACGCCGCCCCTCCGGGAGCCGCACCGCAGCAGCAGCAGCAGACGGCGCGCGTGAGTGACCCCGCCTCGCTCGCCGCACAGGTGGCCGACAAGGCCGTCTCCAGCCAGCTCGACGAGCTCACCCGGGGCCCCGACGAGGCCTACAGCCGCGTGGCGGTCACCCCGGGCGCGGCCGACATGTTCTACGTGTCGTACGAGCGCACCTACAAGGGCCTGCCGATGGTCGGCGGCGACGCCGTCGTGGTCACCGACGCGGCGGGGAACGTCCGGGACACGGTCGCGGCGACGGGCCCGACCCCGGGTGACGTGCCGACCAGGGCCACGGTCAGCGCCGCCAAGGCCACCGAGGTCGCCAGGACCAAGCTCTCGCGCGTGGACGACACCGCGGCGCCCCGCCTGGTCGTCCTGGCCTGGGGCGAGAAGCCGAGGCTGGCCTGGGACGCCATGGTCAGCGGCATTTCCGACGGCAAGCCGAGCATCCAGCACGTGTTCGTGGACGCGCGTACCGGTGAGATCGCCGACTCGTACGACCTCGTACGCGCCGGCACCGGCAACGGCTACTACTACGGCCAGGTCACCATCGGGACGAGCGGCTCCGGCAGCTCGTACTCGATGACCGACACGTCCAGGCCCGGCATCCAGTGCGGCGGCCAGAACGGCAGCGCCTACACCGGCACCGACGACGCGTGGGGCAACGCCTCCGGCACCAACCTGGAGACCGCCTGCGTGGACGCGCTCTACAGCGTGCAGCGCGAGTGGGACATGCTGCGCGACTGGCTGGGCCGCAGCGGCATCAACGGCAGCGGCCGCGGCTTCCCCGCGCGGGTGGGGCTCGCCGACGTGAACGCCTACTGGAACGGCAGCTACACCAACTTCGGCCACAGCCAGGACAACGCCCGGCAGGCGACCCCCATCGACGTCGTGGCGCACGAGTTCGGGCACGCGATCTTCCAGACCACCCCGGGCGGCGCCGGATCGGGCAACGAGAACGGCGGCATCAACGAGGGCACCGGTGACATCTTCGGCGCGCTCACCGAGGCGTACGCCGCCAACCCGAACGACCCGGCCGACTACCTGGTCGGCGAGGAGGTCGACCTGGTCGGCGACGGGCCGATCCGGAACATGTACAACCCGAGCGCGCTCGGCGACCCGAACTGCTACTCCTCCTCGATCCCGAGCACCGAGGTGCATGCGGCGGCGGGCCCGCTGAACCACTGGTTCTACCTGCTGGCCGAGGGCAACAACCCCGGCGGCGGCAAGCCGTCCAGCCCGATCTGCTCCGGCGGCCCCTCGTCGGTCACCGGTGTCGGCATCCAGAACGCCGGCAAGATCTACATGGGCGCGCTGGCCCGCAAGACCTCGTCCTGGCGCTACACGAACATCCGCGCCGCCTCGGTCGCGGCCGCGATCGAGCTGTTCGGCGCCAACAGCGCCCAGTGCAACACCACCAAGGCGGCGTGGAGCGCGGTCAGCGTGGCGGCGGCCTCGGGCGAGCCCGCGTGCGGCACCTCGACCAGCGACTTCTCGATCTCGCTCAGCCCGACCTCCGGCAGCGCGGCTCCCGGCGGCTCGGCGACGGCCACGGTCGGCACGCAGACCACCTCCGGCAGCGCCCAGACCGTGACCCTGAGCGCGTCCGGGCTGCCCAGCGGCACCACGGCGAGCTTCAGCCCGTCGTCGGTGACCTCGGGCAACTCCTCGACGCTGACGCTCTCGGTCGGCTCGTCGACGGCGGCGGGCACGTACAACATCACCGTCACGGGAACCGGCTCGACGTCGCACACGGCGACGTACGCGCTCACCGTCAGCTCGAACCCGCCGACGCGTGACTTCTCGATCTCGCTCAGCCCGACGTCCGGCACGGTGCAGGCGGGCTCGGCGGCCACGTCCACGGTCAGCACGGCCACCACGGCGGGCACCGCGCAGACGGTGAACCTGTCGGCCAGCGGCCTGCCGACCGGCGCCACGGCCGCGTTCAACCCGGCCTCGGTGACCTCGGGCGGCTCGTCCACGCTGACGATCTCGACCGCGCCCACCACTCCGGCCGGCAGCTACACCGTCACGGTGACGGGCACCGGCGTGACGGGCACGCACACGGCGACGTACGCGCTGACCGTCCAGACCACCTCCGGCGGCCGGACGTTCACCAACGACACCAACTATCCGATCACCGACTTCAACAACACCCAGAGCTCGATCACCTCCACCGCGACGGGCACCGCGACCTCACCGGTCCGGATCTCGATCACGATCAGCCACACGTGCGCGGAGGACCTCGACATCTGGGTACGCGGGCCGAGCGGCACCTGGTACGCGGTCGACAGGTACGGCGGCACGACCTGCACGCAGTACGGCACCAGGACGTTCTCCGTCCCGGTGAGCCAGCAGGCGGCGGGCACCTGGGTGCTCGACATCGAGGACGTCTACGCCGGTGACACCGGCTTCATCGACTCCTGGAGCATCACCGTCTAGCTCTCCACGAGCCCCGGCCGGTCGTCCGGCCGGGGCTCCCGCACGTCCGCCCTCGTCCGCACGCCGAGCTTCTGCAGCACCCTGGCCACGTGGGTGTCCACCGTGCGGCGCGAAAGGAACAGCACCTCCGCGATCTCCCGGTTCGTCCGGCCGAGCGCGACCAGCCTGGCCACCTCGCTCTCCCGGGGTGACAGCACCCCGCTGCGGCCCCGCCGGCCCCTGCGCCGCGCCCCGGTCGGATCGATCTCGCGCAGCAGGTGGCGGCAGCGGGCCGCGTCGTGGGTGGCGCCGAGCGCCGCGTACCGCTCGCCCGCGTCGGCGACGAGGTCGGCGGCCCGCGCCCGGTCGCCGAACGCGAACCGCGCGACCGCTTCGGCCTCGGCCGCCCGCGCCGCGCCGTACGGCCGCGGCATCGCCTCATACGCGCTCCGGGCCCTGGCGTGGTGGCGGGCCGCCTCCTCCGCGTCCTGGGCCAGTGCCCCTCTGGCGGCGTCCAGCCCGGCCTCCGCGGACGGCGCGTTCCTGCCCTCGATCCCCGCCGCGAACTCCGCCACCAGATCCGCCGCCGCGCCCCGCCTGCCCGCCTTGAGCAGTGCGAGGACGGCGGCCGGCACGAGCTGGTCGCCCCACACCCACACGCCCTTGCGCCGGAGCCTGCCGACCGCCAGATCGGCCTCGCGCAGCGCCGACTCCGGGGAGTCGCGGGTCAGGTGCAGCTCCACCAGCCCGCCGGAGGCCGCCGCGGCGACGGGCAGGAAGCCCGAGTCCAGGTCGCGCACGCCGGCCGCCTCCAGGTGCTCGCCGGCCTCGTCCCACTCGCCCCTGGCCAGGGCCAGCATGCCGAGCGTCAGCCGGGCGTCCACCGCCAGCAGCGGCGCCTCGAAGCTCATCTCGACGGCGGCGACGGCCCGCTCGCGCAGCCCCTTCCAGCGGCCGGTCAGCAGGTCGAGCCGGATCGATGACATCTCCAGCAGGAACTCCGGGTAGAGCGCGCCGGTCTCCTCGGCGATGCGCCTGCTCTGGTCCGCGAACCGCTCGGCCGCCGCGTAGTGTCCGAGCGCCACCGCGGCGTCGTACAGGTTGGAGTAGCCGCGTGCCACCTGGCGGCGCACGGCCGGGGCCGGGTCGTTGACCGGCAGCTCCCCGACCAGCTCGAAGGCGTCGGGCGCGCCGATCAGCATAGCGAACGTGACCTTGTTGACCAGCACGGCGGCGGTCAGCTCGGGGTCGCGGTCGTCGAGGAGCTTCTCCGCCTGGACCATCCACTCCTGGTGCATGGAGAGCGGCTCGCCGCCCCACGCGGGCATCGCCAGCAGGGCCAGCCCCCGCGCGGCCAGGCTGGGGCTGTCGTGCAGGTCGGGGAGCGCGGCCAGGATCTCCTGGCGGCCGGCGGCGACCGCGCCCGCCTGGTTGGACAGGAGCACGCCCAGGTTGAGCCGGGCCTGGCCGCGTACCTGCGGGGACAAGAAGTCGTCCGACAGCAGGTGGCGCAGGATGCGTACGACGCGGCGGTGGGACAGGCCGATGGCGGCGACCCTGCTGAGCCTGAGCGCCAGCGGGCCGCGGGCGTCGTGGGGGAGCTTGGGGTCGGCGAGCAGCCCTTCGAGCACCTCGACGGCGAGCGGGATGTCGCCGAGCGCGGCGGCGTGGTCGGCGGCGGCGGCGCCGTGGCGCTGCCAGGCCGTGTAGTCGCCGGCGCGGCGGGCGTGGTGGGCGAGCTGGACGAGGGGCGGCAGGTCGAGCCCGGACAGCGCGGTCATGGCCCGGTGGTGGATCTGGCGGCGCTCGGGGCCGGGGATCGTGTCGTAGACGGCCTGCTGGGCGAGGGTGTGGCGGAAGCCGTACTGGCCGTCCTTGTGCTCGAGCAGCACGCCGGCCTCCAGCGCCTGGCCCAGCCCGGGTTCGGACGGGGTGGGCGCGGAGACGGCGGCGATCAGGGTCTCGTCGGCGGGCAGCCCCAGGACGGCGGCGGCGCGCACGATGCGCAGCGCGGCCGGTGACAGCCCGGCGAGCCGTTCGGCCATCGCCTCGCGCAGCAGCAGCGGCACGGCCATGCGGTCGAGCGCGTCCGGCTCGGGTAAGCGGCCCTCGTCGTCGAGCAGCGAGCGCACCACCTCCTCGATCACGAACGGCACGCCCGCGGTGCGTTCGTGCAGCCGGGCGGCGAACTCGGGGGTCGGCGCCGACCGGCCGAGCAGCGCGCCGGTGAGGCTGCGCACGCCCTCGACGTCGAGCGGGGTCAGCGAGATCACCTCGCCGCGCACCCCGGGAGTCCGCCGGTACGCGTGCCCGAACGGCAGCCCCGGCACCGGCAGCTCCTCCCGCCGGAACGTCACCACCAGCGCCAGCCCGTCGGGCGGCTGGTCGGTGAGGAAACGCAGCAGGTCACGGGTGCCGTCGTCGGCCCAGTGCAGGTCCTCCACGACGAGGACGACGGGACCGGCCGCGGCCAGCAGCGCGTGGACGGCCCGGAACAGCCGGTGCCGCTCGGCCCGCGGGTCGTCGAACGCCGGCGGCGAGGGGGCGGGCGGGAGGTGGCCGGCCAGCTCGGGCAGGTGGCCGCGCAGGACGCCGGTGAGCGGGCTGAGCCGGTCCTGGGGCGGGAGCGCCGGGGCGACGTCCCGGAGCGCGTCGAGCACCGGGCCGTACGGGAGCGGCTCGCGGATCTGGTGGCAGTGGCCGAGCAGCACGGTTCGCCCGCTTTGACGCAGGGGGTCGATGGCCGCTCTGACGAGCCTGGTCTTGCCGATGCCCGCCTCGCCCTGCACCTGGATGACGGAGGGGGGCTCCGCGATGGCGCCGGTGAGCAGCCGCAACTGGGTGTCGCGCCCGACCAATGCGGGAGAAGCCGCGCTTGCCATCGGGGTCTCCGTAACAGTGCAGGTTTACTCCCTTTGTCGGAATCCGTTATCCACTACGTGGGACCCTTGGTCAACCCTCCTTCCCGCCGTAGAGGGTTGCCGTCCCTTTGGGGAGAGGGAGAGCCGAGGGGGTTGCCGTCCCTTGGAGGAGGGACAGTCGTGAAGGTTGCCGTCTCTTGGGGGAGGGACAGCCGTGGGGGTCGCCGTGCCTTCGGGGAGGGCGCTGTCCTTGGCGGAGGGCCGTTGGGGAGAGCAGGCGAGCGCCCGCCCCGCGGTGCTCGGTCGTGGATCGCGGGGCGGGCGCTCGTTCGGGGGCCGCGGGCGGGAGCGCGTCCGCCCGCGACGGCGGAGGGTCAGGAGCTCGCGACGGCGGGAGCCCGTGACGGTGGGAAGGGTCAGGAGCAGGTGGCGCCGGCGGGCTGGGCGGCCGCGCCGTTGGCGGTGAAGCCGACGGCGACCGACGCGCCGGGGGCGAGGTTCTTGGCGTAGTCGGGGCCCTTGGCGGTCCACGTGGTGCCCGACTGGGTCACGACCGCGTTCCAGCCGTTGACCAGCGTCACCCCCGACGGGAACGTCCAGGTGGCGGCCCAGTTGTTGATCGTGCCGGTGCCGGTGTTCTTCACCGTCAGCTCGCCCTGGAAGCCGCCCTGCCAGGAGCCCGTCTGCTTGTACGTCACCGTGCACTGCCCGGGAGGGTTGGGCGTGGGCGTGTCGGAGGGCTGCCCGGTGCCGCCGGTCGGCGGGATCAGGTACGGCTGGAGGATGGCCTGCTTGGCCTGGTTGACGGTGGTCCAGTCGTCGTTGAGGATGCCCCCGGTGTCACCGGAGTTCGGGTTCCACGACCAGTAGGTGAACGACATCCCGTTCACCCCGGTCCCCGTGTACTTCAGGAGCTCCTGCAGCCAGATCTTGTCCACGTTCGCGGCCAGGGTGGTGCCGAACTCGCCGATCATGATCGGCGCGATGTTCTGCTTGTAGAGGTAACCCCAGTACTTGTCCCAGATGGCCGGCAGGTTGGCGGGGTAGTCGGGGGCGTCGAACCAGGTCTGGTGGTAGACCGAGGTCGCGTAGTCGTGGGGCGAGTAGACCAGGCGGTTGGCCACGTTGAGCCGTACCGGATACTGGCCCGCCTTCGACAGGTTGCCGCCCCACCAGCCGCAGTCCTCGTCGTTGGTGGGATCGCCGTCCCACACGTTGGACAGGCCGCCGCTCGGACAGCTCACGCCCTCCACGAAGATCAGCCAGTTGGGGTTGACCGAAAGGACCGCGTTGCCGGCCCGCTCGGCGGCCAGCCGCCAGTCGCGGGCCTGGTCGCCGCAGCCCCAGCAGGAGCCGGTCGCGTTGGGGTTGGTGCCCTCGGCGTGCGGCTCGTTGTGCAGGTCGGCGCCGATGACGGTGGGGTTGTTCGCGTAGTGCTGGGCCAGCGCCTTCCAGTCGTTGATCCAGGTGCTCTCCGGCGTGGCGGCGACGTACCAGAGCGCGGACTGGCCCGCGGCGGTCGGGCGGTGGCGGTCGAGGATGATCCGCATGCCCTTGCCGCCCGCGTACGCGATGATCTTGTCCAGGATCTGCAGCGGCGACAGGCCGATCAGGTCGGGGTTGACGTAGTCGTTGATGCCGGTGGCCGTGGCGCCGGACTTGAGCGCGTCGTTGGAGTACGGCACGCGGATGGTGTTGTAGCCCAGCGAGGCCATCTTGTCGATGTGGCCCTTCCAGGGAGTGCTCGACCACAGGCCGTGGAAGGTCCGGTTGTCGGTCTCCATGCCGAACCAGTTCAGGCCGGTCAGGCGCACGGTCGCGCCCGTGCTGTCAACGATCTTGTTGCCGCTGGTGTGCAGGTAGCCGGTGCCCGTGCCGGCGGCCGCGCCTGCCGGGGCGGCGGTGGTCACCGCGACAGCGACTGCCGCTCCGGCCACCAGCGTGGCCAGGGCGGCCGTCATCGCCTTGGACAAGTGCATGGGGGTGCCTTTCGGAGAGGGAGAACGCGGCGTCATGCTCGGCCGCCGTCTTCACGCTCGTCAACGCACCGTGGGTTCTACGGCTGTGACCAGGCAGAATGCTTGAAAGTTTCACCGGGCAGGCTGGCGCTCGGGAGCGGGGAACAACCGGCGTACGCCCGCGGCCACCCAGATCGTGCCGATCCCGGCGTACAGGGCCAGCAGCGCGGCGCTCGGCGAGCCGAGGACCACGGACGCGACGATCGCGACCACGAGCAGCCCCGTCCAGCCGTACAGCACGCGGCGCCCGCGGGCCGAGCCCGTGTGCGTGGCCTCCTGCACCGGAGTGACCAGCGCCATGAGCGCCGCCCCCGCCATGCCGAGCGCGTCCTGGCCGAGCGCGATGCCCAGCGCGAGCACGCCCACCCCGGCGGCCAGCAGCGCGCAGCTCGCGATGGCCACGCGGCCCTCGACGCCCTCGAACAGCAGCTTGGTCGCCTTCGCGCGGGCCAGCCGCAGCACGGTCACCGCCTCGGCCACCCACGCCGCCCAGTGCAGCACCGCGATGAGGACGAACACGGCGATGAGCGGCGGCACCGCGGGCAGCAGGAGGACCATCCGCCAGCCGCCCAGGAACCGGCCGCGCAGGTTCGACAGGATCCGGTAGAGCGGGTTGCGCTGCTTGAGCGCCGTGACGAGGAGGTCCCTGGCCGGGTCGAAGCCGGGATCGAGCCGGAGCACCTCGCGGAAGGCCGCGGCGGCCGTCTTCGCGTCGCCGGCGGCCAGCGCCGCGTGCCCGTACGCCAGGTGCGCGGTCTCGCTCTCCGGATCGAGCCGTACGGCGTCCGCGGCGGCGGCCCTGGCCTGCTCCGCCTCCCCGAGCTGGACGTGCGCCATGGCCAGGAGGCTCACCAGGTCCGACTCCTGCGGATCGATGGCCAGCCCCCGGCGGGCCGCCTCGACCACCTGGCGGTACTGGCCCAGCCGCAGGTGGGCGCGGGCCAGCAGCTCCCAGGTCGACGCCGACTCGGGGTTGTGCGCCAGCGACGTCTCGGCGGCGGTGACGGCCAGGTCCGGCCGCTGGATGCGGAGGTAGACCTGCCCGGCCATGTAGTGCGGGTACGACTGGTCGGGCGCCAGCCGTACCGCCTCCTGGGCCGCGGACACGGCCTCGGCGGTCCTGCCCTGCTGGACGAGGGCCAGGCCGAGCAGCGAGAACGCGGTGAAGTGCTCAGGCATGACGGCGAGCACGCCGCGCAGCTCCCGCTCCGCGTCGGCCGGGCGGCGCATCTGCAGCAGCGTGCCCGCCCGCTGGATCGACTCGCGTGGGTTCACCGCTTGCCCTTGATCCAGGGCATCAGCTCGTCCCACGCGCCGGACTCGTTGGCGTGCAGCACGTAGTTGCGCGCGGTGGCCAGCCACTCGCGCACAGCGGTGGGCCTGGTGACCTGGGCGACGGCCAGCAGGTCGTGGGTGTTCATCGGGATGGGCCGGCCGGCGCTGATCGACTGCTGGAGCTTGACCTCCACCGCGCGGTCCACCACGCCCTTCAGGTCCGCGCCGACGAAGTGGTCGGTCACCCGCGCCACCGCGTCGAAGTCCATCTCGGCCAGCGGCTTGTCGCGGCAGAGGAGGCGCAGGATGGCCGCGCGGGCCGACGGGTCGGGCGGTGGCACGAACACGAGCTGGTCGAAGCGGCCAGGGCGGCGGAACGCCACGTCGATGTACCAGGGAGCGTTCGTGGCGGCCAGCACCAGGACGCCCTCGTTGGCGTCCTGGTCCACGCCGTCGAGCTCGGCCAGGAACTGGTTGACCAGCTGCCGGGTGTGGGCCTGGCGCATGTCGGAGCGGCGCGCGGCCAGCGCGTCCACCTCGTCGAAGAACAGCACGCACGGGCGGTTGCGGCGGGCCAGCTCGAACGTGGCGCGCAGGTTGCGCTCGCTCGACCCGACGTACATGTCGAGGATGTCGGACAGGCCGACGTTGACGAACGACGCGCCGAGCTCGCCGGCCGCGGCCCTGGCCAGGTGGGTCTTGCCCGCTCCGGGCGGGCCGTACATCAGGACGCCGCCGCCGGCGCGCTTGCCGTACGCGGCGAACAGCTCGGGCTGCTGGAGCGGCAGCAGCAGCTTCACCCGCAGCGCCTCCTTGACCTCGTCCATCCCGGCCACGTCGGCGAAGGTGACCTTCGACTTCTCCACCTCCGCGCCGGAGGGCGCGTCCGCCGGGGTCGTCGCGTACGGGGCGGGCGCCGCGGGCACGGACGGGGCGACCGGGGTGGTCAGGCGCGCGGCCAGCTCGGGGTCGGCGACGGACGCGTCACGGGAGACCGCCTCGTGGTAGCGGTAGGCCGCCCGGCCGAAGTCGCCCTCGCCGAGCAGGGCCCTGGCCGCGAGCACGCCCATCCGCGGCGGGTAGCCGGGCGAGGCCAGGAACGGCTCCAGCGCCGAGAGCGCCGCGCCGTGGGCGCTCTGCCGGACGAACGCCTCCGCCAGCCCCGCCGAGATGTCCGGGTCCTTGGGCGCGAGCAGGAGCGCGGCGCGGAACTCGGCCTCGGCGTCGGCCAGGTACCCCTTGGTCAGCAGCTGCTCGGCGAGATGCCGGCGGAGCGGGAGGTTGTCCGGAGACAGGCGGGCCGCCTCGCGTAGTGCTTGGAGGCCGGCATCGTCGGGCACGTGCCTGGTCCCTTCTGTCGCAGGATTCGGTCGTACTAAAACTACGCAGATTACATCCTGGTAGTGCTGGCTCTACCGTCGGTTCTCGCGACAGCGCCCGTGTGCGCGGGCGCGCCCGCCGCTTGGATCGGTGGCATGACGATCACGCACACGCTTCCCGGGCGCTGGGTCGAGGGCGCCGGGCTGGTGCTCGGCCCGTCGCTGCTGCTCGCCGGGGTGCTCATCCGGGCGGGCGAGGGCGACTTCTTCCCCGACCAGCTCGCCGCCTACGCCGCCCACCCGGAGCGGATGGTCCTGTCCTACAGCCTGTACGCCGCCGGGGTCGTGCTCCTGTGGCCCGCGGTGACCTCGCTGGCCCGCCTGATCAGGACCTCGCACCCCGGCTGGGCGCAATGGGGCGCCACGCTGGTGGTCCTCGGCCTTTTCGGACGGGTCTTCCACGCCGGGGTGAGCCACCTGGCCTTCCACCTGGTGGACGCCCTCGACCTGGCGTCGGCCCAAAAGGCGGTCAGCGCGACTTACGGCGCCTTTCACGTGTTCAAGGCGGTCAACGTCTGCATCATGGCCGGCTGGATCGTGCTCGCCGTCGGCGCCTACCGCGCCAGGGCGCTCGGCGTGATCCGGTGCGTCTGCCTGGCGCTGGCGGCAGGGCTGCCGCTGGGCGTGCTCAAGGGCAGCAGCGACCCGATCTCGCTGGTCGCGCTGGCCGGGCTGGCGGTCGCGTTCGTGCCGCTGGGCGTCGCCGTGCTGCGCGCCGGCCCCGCTCCCAGGTGGTGGGCCGCCGCCCTGGTCGTGGCGCTGATCCCGGCCGCGTTCTTCTTCGGGCTGTCCGGCTGATCAGGTCGCCAGGAGCTTGACGATCGCGACGACGCCGATGCAGACGATCACGCCGCGCAGGATCGGGGCGGGCAGCCTGCGGCCCAGCCGCGCGCCGAGGAAGCCGCCGATCGCCGAGCCCGCCGCCACCAGCAGCACGGCCAGCCAGTCGACGTCCGCGACCAGGATGTACAGGACGGCGGCGGTGAAGTTGACCAGCAGGGCGAGCACGTTCTTGGCCGCGTTGATGCGCTGCAGCTCCTCGTCCAGCATGATGCCCATCAGGCCGATGAGCAGGATGCCCTGGCCGGCGCCGAAGTAGCCGCCGTAGGCGCCGGCGGCGAGCGTGCCCAGCCACAGCCAGGGCCCGCCGTGCGCGCGTCCGGGCCGGGTGGACAGCAGGCGGCTCAGCCTGGGCTGGATGAGGACCAGCGCGCAGGACAGGGCGATCAGCACGCTGACGATCATGTTGAAGCTGCTCTCGGGCAGGGTGAGCAGCAGCAGCCCGCCGGCCAGCGAGCCGATGACAGAGGCCGGGGCCAGCCTGAGCAGCCGCTCCCGCTGGCCCTTCAGCTCGGGCCGGTAGCCCATGACGCCGGAGAGGCCGCCGGGGACCAGGCCGATGTTGTTGGAGACGTTCGCCGTGATCGGCGGCAGGCCGACGGCCAGCAGCGTGGGGAACGTGATCAGCGACCCGGAGCCGACGACGGTGTTGATGGCCCCGCCCGCCACCCCGGCCGCCAGCACCGCGACCATCTCCAGTGGTGTCATGCTCGGAACTCTAGGACACATCTCTCTTACTAAGACAAATCAGTCCAGGATGTGGGATCAGATGGAGATCACGACCTTGCCTGATGCGTGGCCCTCCTCCTGGTAGCTGACGGCCGCCGGGATCTCCGCGAACGGGTAGGTCCGGTCGATCACCGGGTGGATCTCGCCGCCCTCGATCAGCTCGGCCAGCGTCATGAGGTTCTGCCTGGTCTCCGTGCAGGGCACGACCTGCGTCACGACCACCCGCTGGGACACGAACAGCCCCGCGATGACCGTCGCGAACACGTGGCTCGCGGGCTGGAACCAGCGGCCGGCCGGGCCGCCGACGAGGACGTGGGTCGCCTTGCGGGTCATCACCCGCCGGCAGGCGGAGCCGGAGCGGCTGCCCGCGATGTCCAGCAGCAGGTCGTAGCGCCGCCCGCTCCGGGTGAAGTCCTCCTTGGTGTAGTCGACGACCTCGTCGGCGCCGAGCGACCTGACCAGGCCCACGTTCCTGGAGCTGCACACGCCGGTGACGTGCGCGCCGAACACCTTGGCGAGCTGGACGGCGAACGTGCCCACGCCGCCGGAGGCCCCGTTGACGAGGACGCGCTCCCCGGGCTGGACGCGGCCGTCGTCGCGCAGGGCCAGCAGGGCGGTGCCGGCCGCCATCGGCACCGCCGCCGCCTCCTCGAACGAGACGTTCCTCGGCTTGAGCGCCAGCTCGCTCTCCGGCACGCACACGTACTCGGCGAAGCCGCCCCGCTTGGGCATCGCGTACACCTCGTCGCCGGGCCGGAACCCGGTCACGTCCTTGCCGACCGCCTCCACCTCCCCGGCCACGTCCGCGCCCAGGACGCTGAACCGCGGGGCGCGCAGCCCCGGGCCGCCGCCGCCCATCACGCGGGCGACGTACGGCTCGCCGCGCAGGAAGTGCCAGTCGTAGGGCTGGACGGAGGTGGCGCGCACCCGGACCAGTACCTCGTCGTCGCCCGGCACGGGCTGGTCGATGTCGGTCAGGACGAGGGGTGAGCCGTACGCGGGAAGGACGAACGCTTTCATGGCTTTCTCCTTGTGGGGGACTCGCGACCAGTGTCGCCAGACCCGCCACGCCCGCTCTACGGCCGAAAGTACGACCTCTTCCCTGGCCGATCGGCCCGATCAGAGCCTGACGCGCTTGGTCTCGTACGCCCACATGGCGATCTCGACGCGGTTGCGGACGCCGAGCTTGAGCATGAGGCTCGCGATGTGGCTCTTGACCGTGCTGAGAGAGATGTGCAGCTCGTCGGCGATCTCGTTGTTCGTCCGCCCGCGGGCCACGGTGGCCAGGATCTCCTCCTCCCGGGTGGTCAGCGCCTCGCGGGGCTGCGCCGGCGGCGTGGCGCGCCCGGAGTAGGCGAAGTTCTGCAGCAGCCGGGCCGTGATGTTGGGGGCGATGAGCGCGTCGCCGTCGGCCGCCGCGCGGACGGCCTGGGCGAGCAGGTCCGGGCCGGCGTCCTTGAGCAGGAAGCCGCGGGCGCCGGCCCTGAGGGCGGCGTAGACGTACTCGTCGAGGTCGAAGGTGGTGATGACGACGACGGCGAGCGGATCGGCGACGCCCGGCCCGGCCAGGCGGCGGGTGGCCTCGATGCCGTCGAGGCGGGGCATCCGGATGTCGAACAGGCACACGTCGGGACGCAGCCGCTGCGCCAGCTCGACGGCCCGCCGCCCGTCGCCGGCCTCGCCGACGACCTCGATGCCGGGCTGCGCGTCGAGGATCATCCTGAGCCCGGTGCGGGCGATCTCCTGGTCGTCCGCGACGATCACCTGGATGTCGCGGTCCTGGGCGGTCACGTCGCCGCCCCGGCGCGGGGGAGCACGGCGGTCACGGTCCAGCCGCGGCCGGGGTCGGGGCCGGCCTCGCAGGTGCCGCCGAGCAGGCCGGCGCGCTCGCTCATCCCGATGAGCCCGTAGCCGGGCATCGGGTTCGCGGAGCTCGTCTCGCCGTCGTCGCTGACGAGCAGGCGCACCGACGTGTCGTCGGCGGCGACGTGGATCCGGATGCGGGTGGCGTGCCGGGCATGCCGTCGGGCATTGGTGACCGACTCCTGCGCGATGCGGTAGATCGCGGCGTCGACCGCCGGAGGCAGGTCGTCGAGGTCGCCCAGCATCTCCACCTCCACGGACGGGCCGAGGCGGACGCGCCCGGCGAGCTCTTCGAGATCGGTGATCCGCCGGCCGGGCGCCAGGTCCGCCGGCTCGTTGCGGCGCAGGACGCGGACCATGGCGCGCATCTCGGCAAGGGTACGCGACGCCTCCGCCTCGATCACGCGGAGCGCGTCGATGGCGGCCTCCGGCTTCGAGGGCGCCGTGGCCAGGCCCGCCTGCGCCCGGATCGCCATGGCGGAGACGTGGTGGGCGACGATGTCGTGCAGGTCGCGGGCCAGTTGCTCGCGTTCGAGCAGCTTGACCTGGTCGAGCTCGCGCATCCGGGCCCTGGCCCGGAACCGGAACGCCGCCCCCAGCGCGACGGCCGAGAAGATGACGGCGAACGCGCCGACCGCGTCGGACGGGGCGAGGTCGTAGAAGGACGCCGAGACGCCGACGGACAGGAGCATGATCCCGAAGCCGAGCACGATCTCGTGCCCCGACCCCCACCGGTAGAGCGCGTACACGATGATCAGCAGGAACGCCATCGTGTACGTCTCGGCACGGTGACCGCCCGTCGCCAGCGGGGCCAGCATCGTGGTGACGAAAGGGATCGCGAGCATCAGCAGCGGCCTGGTGCGCCGCCAGAGCAGCGTGAACACCAGCCCGACCGTGATGGTCACGGAGACGGCCCGCCACGGCAGGTCGGGGCGGACGACCCCTTCGAGCACCGCGAGCGGCACGAGCACCCCTACGAGCGCCCAGTCCCGCCAGACGCGTAACGGAGGATCGGGGGGACGGGGCTCGTTCCACAAGGAGCGAAACACGCCTACATGGTAATCACCCGAGGACCGCGCCGATGGCGGTCATGATCGGGATGGACAGGCCCGTGGTCAGCAGGACCGCGCTGCGGGCCAGACGCCGGGCGGTGTCGTAGTTCACCGCGTACACGTAGATGTTCTGCGCCGTCGGCAGGGCGGCGAAGAGGGTGGCGGCCAGGAGCGCGCTGCCGTCGAGGCCGAGGACCAGGCGCGCGGTCAGGTAGGCGACGGCCGGTTGGACGAAGGCCTTGAGCGTGACCGCGAGGAAGATGTCCTTGCCGACGCCGTTCGCCTCGGGGGCCGCGGGGGTGCGCTGGGAGCCGTACAGGCTGAGGCCGTACGCGACGAGGGCGACGGGCACGGCCGCGCCGCCGAGCAGCTCGACCGGGCGCATGACCAGGACGGGCAGGGAGATCCCGGTGATCGCCAGCACGAGTCCGAGGAGGGAAGCGACCGTGAGGGGGTTGCGGAACGGGAGGAGCAGGGCCGCGCGCACCGAGCGGGCCCCCTTGTCGAGGATGAGGAAGGAGACCGGGGTGAGGACGATCAGCTGGAAGAGCAGGATCGGGGCGACCAGCGCGCCGTCGCCCAGCACGTAGATCGAGATGGGCACGCCCAGGTTGCCGGCGTTCACGTACGACGAGGCCAGCGCGCCGATCGTGGCCTCGCGGCGGTCGCGGCCCCAGGCCAGCCGCGCCACCAGCACGTAGACGAGCTGGACGCACGCCACCGCCACCACCTCGGTCAGCAGCACCGGCGAGAAGAGGATGTGGAGGTCCGCCTTGGACACGGTGGCGAACATCAGCGCCGGGGTGGCCACGAAGAAGGCCAGACGCGACAGCACCAGCTCGTCGCTGGCCCGCAGCAGGCCTCCCATCCCGATCAGGTAGCCGATCACGGCAACGGACACCAGGGCGGCGAACGCCGCGACAACCCCCGACACTGACCAACCTCCGAAATGGGACGTTCAGCAGCGTATCGGGATGGTTGACCGGCGAAGCGGCGGGTCTACGCTGGGGCGCATGCGAGTAGCGGTGATTGGCGCCAGCGGTCATATCGGCACGTACCTCATCCCCCGGTTGGTCGAAGGCGGACACGACGTCGTGGCCGTGAGCCGGGGCAAGCGGGAGCCCTACAGCCCGCACGGGGCCTGGCAGCGGGTCACCCAGATCACCGCCGACCGCGACGCGGAGGACGCCGACGGCATGTTCGGGCGGCGGATCGTGGAGCTGGAGGCCGACGTCGTCATCGACCTCATCTGCTTCACGGAGACCAGCGCCCGCGACCTGGCGGCGGCGCTGACCGGGAAGGTCCGGCAGTTCCTGCACTGCGGGACGATCTGGACGCACGGGCCGAGCAGCCGGGTGCCGACGACCGAGGACATGCCCAAGCGGCCGCTCGGCGAGTACGGCAAGCAGAAGGCCGCCATCGAGGCCCACCTCCTCGAACGCGCACACCGCGACGGCTTCCCCGCCACGATCATCCACCCGGGCCACATCACCGGCCCCGGCTGGGTGCCGGTCAACCCGGCGGGCAACGTCGATCCGGCCGTGTTCCAGACGCTGGCCGACGGCGGCGAGCTGGCGCTGCCGAACTTCGGCCTGGAGACCGTCCAGCACGTGCACGCCGACGACGTGGCGCGGCTGTTCGTGGACGCCATGGTCAACCCGTCGGTCTCCGTCGGCGAGAGCTTCCACTCCGTGGCCACCAGCGCTCTGACGCTACGCGGTTACGCCGAGGCGGTGGCCGGCTGGTTCGGGCAGGAGGCGCGCCTGACGTTCCTGCCGTGGGAGCGGTGGCGGGAGACGGTGCCGGAGCGGGACGCGCAGATCACGCTCGACCACATCTCCTACAGCCCCCACTGCAGCATGGAGAAGGCCGAGCGGCTGCTGGGGCACCGGCCCCGTTACGCGCCGCTCGAGGCCATCTCCGAGGCGGTCGACTGGCTGGTCCGGGCGGGCACCATCACCCGCTGAGGCCGGTTCGGGGCCTCACCTCGCGCTGATCTCGTACGTACGGGTGACCGCCACGAGGTCGCCGTCCTCCCGGGTCGCCGCCACCACGCCCTTCGGCCTCGGGACGAATCCGGGCACCCGCTGGAGCCCGTCGGTCTCCGCGACGGCGGTCAGCCGGAACCGGTCCGACCCCGGGACCCGCAGCGAGATCTCCGCACCCGTGTCAGGCAGGCCGCGGAAGCGGATCTCGCCCGGCCACGTGTTGGAGCGGACCCCGGAGACGTCGACGCTCACCGGGGTCAGGCCGTCGGCGGCGGCCGTCGCCGCGGCGATCGGGCGCTCGACCCGCAGCGTGACCGAACGCGCCGCCCTGCCGGCGGTCACGCGGAGCCGGACCGTGTCGCCGTCGCGGCCGAGCACGGTCACCCGGGGTTCGGCGGCGCCGGCCGCCGCCGGTGCCCGTCCCGTCCAGAGGGAGGTGCCGCGGGCGTAGCCGGGGGGCAGCGGCGTGGTGTCGTGGCCGGACACGTACTTCCTGGTCCAGGCGGGCGGCTCCGCGTCGGCGCTGACCCAGTTGGCGGTCCTGGTGCCGGCGTCCATCACGTACGCGAGGTGCGTGCGCAAGGGGTTGGCCGGGTCGAAACCGTCCCGGGCCAGGCCGATCGGCACCAGCAGCACCGCGAGCCCGGCGGCGGCGAGCGGGACCAGGGACTGCCTGCGCTCCGGCAGGCACAGCTCGGCGATCGGCAGCACCGTCAGCCCGAACACCGCCAGCACCAGCGCGGGCACCCCGCCGAGCGCGAGGCCCATCCCGTCGAACGCGGTCCTGGCCAGGGCGGGCAGCAGCGCCGCCGCCACGACCGCGCCCAGGGTCACCGCCGTCACCTGGAGCACCGCCACCTGGCGGGCCGCGCCGCGCAGCAGGATCGCGGCCGTCCCGCCGAGCGCGCAGAACAGCGCGGGCAGCGTCAGCACGTACGACATGCCCGGCGCGACCTGGGCGCACAGCAGGCCGAGCGCGGCCGGCCAGGCCAGCGCGCCGACGGCCAGCGCCGCGGGGCCGAGGCGGCGGCGCAGCGGCAGGTACCAGCAGAGCAGCGCCAGCGCGGCCAGGACCACGACGGCCGCCTGGAACGCCTGCGGTCGGTGCAGCAGCCCGCCCATCCCGTCGTACGCGGGCCGCCAGGCCACCAGCACCTCCCACAACCCCTGGGCCAGGGCCGCCGCGAGCAGCAGCGGCACGACCCCCGACACGGCGGCGACGGCGAGCCGGGGCAGGCTGAGCAGCCGCCTTCTCCGGGCCAGCACCGCCAGCCCCGCGACCGCCGCCGCCGCGAGCCCGGCCAGGGGCCAGACGAGCGCGTTCGGGTACGTGACCATGGTCCCGAAGATCCGGAAATAGGTGAGGTCGTGGTCCGCGTCCAGCGTTTCGAGGTCGGCGCCGCCGAGCGCGCGGGTCAGCGCCAGCATGTTCGAGCCGTGGTGCTGCAGGCTGCCCCGGTCGAGGTGGGCGAGGGAGTCGTCGGCGGTGTGGTAGCGGGAGGAGCCCTCGATGTAGGCGAAGTTCATGCCGGTGAAGCCGCTCTCGGCCATCGGGGTGAAGTCGGTGTTGTTCGGGAGCAGCCGGTACAGCTCGCCCAGCGTGGAGTCGCCGCGCGGGTGCGGCACGGCGTCGGCGAACGTCTCGACCAGCCCGGCGTTGTTCCTGGACGTCTGGAACATCAGCGACGGCCCGCTCACGCCCCGGGCCTCCCAGTTGAGCAGCACCCCGCCCTTGCGGCCCAGCGGGTGCTCCCTGACGAACGCCTCGGCGCCCAGCACGCCGTCCTCCTCGCCGTCCGACATCAGCAGCACGAGGTCGTTGCGGAGCGCGGTGCCCTTGAGCGCCCGTACCGTCTCCAGCATGGCCGCGACCGCGGCGGCGTCGTCCGAGGCGCCCGGGCCCATGGCCGCGGAGTCGTAGTGCGCGGCGATCACCACCGTCCCGGTCGGGTCGCTGCCCTTCGCCGTGGCCACGATGTTGTCCACCTGCCCGAACGACGCCAGCCCGGCCGACGTGTTCGCGCCGATGGCCCGCTGCACCCGCACGTCGAGCCCCGCCGCGCGCAGTTGCCCGGCGAGGTAGTCCCTGGCCCGCTCACCGGCCCGGCTGCCGATCGGGCGCGGCTCGGTGGCGAACCTCTCCAGGTGGCGCAGCGCCCGCTCCGCGCTGAACTCCCCGTCCGGCGCCGAGGCGGGCAGGGGCTGCATGGTGCTGTCCGCCATGGCGGTCAGCATGATCACGCCGGCCAGCGCGAGCAGGGCACACAGCCCCGCCAGCGCCCGGCGGGGGACATCGAACAACTTTCCCGTCATGGCCAGGAACGCTAGGTACGCGGGCCATGGCGGCGGAATGATGCGCGTGCCCGGATCGACCTGCGGTTTTCCGCAGGTCTACCAGGCCACCTCCAGGGAGCTCATGCCGTACACGATGTGGGAGGAGCGGAAGTCCGCGGCGCCCGCCTCGCGCAGGCCCGGGAAGCGCTGGAGCAGCGCCGGGAAGGCGATCCGCAGCTCCATGCGCGCCAGCGGGGCGCCCAGGCAGTGGTGGATGCCGTGGCCGAAGGCGACGTGGCCGGGGGCGCCGCGGGAGATGTCGAACGTGCTCGCGTCGGACATGAGGGCGGGGTCGCGGTTCGCGGCGGGCAGGGCGCAGAGGACCAGCTCGCCGGGCTGGATGGTACGGCCGCTCAGCTCGACCTCCGCCGTCGCGACCTTGGTCGTGCCCGAGTTGACGATGCTCAGCCAGCGCAGCAGCTCCTCCACCGTGGCGTCGATGCGCTCGGGCTCCTTCCTGAGCAGTTCGAGCTGCTCGGGGTGGCGCAGCAGGGCCAGGGTGCCCAGGGCCAGCATGTTGGAGGTGGTCTCGTGGCCCGCGAACAGCAGCAGGCTGCCGATGCCGACGAGCTCGTCCGTGGTCAGGTCGTCGCCGTGCTCGCGTACCAGCATGCCGAGCAGCTCCTCGCCCGGGTCCTGCTGGATCCGCTGGACCAGGGCCTCCATGTACGCGCGCGCCTCGAACTGCAGCCCCAGCCGCTCCTCGCCGGGCACCGACAGGTCGAGCATCCTGCTGGTGCGGCGCTGGAAGCCGTCCCGCTCCTCGTACGGGACTCCGAGCAGCTCGCAGATGACCAGCGACGGGATCGGCAGCGAGAACGACGTGACCAGGTCGGCTGGCGAACCGGCGGCCTCCATGGCGTCCAGGTGGTCGTCCACGATGCGCCTGATCCGGGGCTCCAGCCGCTGCATCCGCCGGTTCGTGAACTCGGGGGTCAGCATCCTGCGCAGCCGCGTGTGCTCGGGCGCGTCCACGCCGAGGAGGTTGCCCGCCTGGATCTTGGCTAACTGCTCGGGAGTCATCTCGGGCGCTCCGGGGAGGCGCGCCACCGTCTGCTGGGCGATCCTGAACCGTTCGGCGTCGCCGAGGACCTCGCGGACCTCCGCGTACCTGGTGACGAGCCAGACGTCCAGGCCGAACGGGGTCGTGATGCGCCTGATCCCCTCCTCCTCCCTGAGCGCCGCCAGCTCGGGAGCCGGGTCGAACCCCACCCGCCGCATGTGCAGCGGCATCGTCGAGGACTCGGTCATGCAAACCCCTTGATGATCGTCGGTTGAGGCGTAAACCGTAACAACCCCCCAAGCCGGTCTCCAGTGCGCCCGCGCGGGGGTTGCGGTGGTGCGGGGGAAGGGACAGCATGCCCCCTGTGGATGTGCCCGTGTTGGTCGCCGGAGGCGGGCCCGTGGGGCTGGCGGTCGCGGTGGAGCTGGCGTACCAGGGCGTGAGGTGCCTGGTGGTCGAGCCGCGCGAGGAGGTGTCGTGGCTGCGGCCCCGCGCGAAGACGACGTCGGCGCGTTCGATGGAGCTGCTCCGGAGATGGGGCCTGGCGGAGCGGGTGCGGGAGCGCGCCCCGCTGGCGGTCGCGTGGTCGGACCAGGCGGTGTTCGTCAGCAGCCTGCTCGGACGGGAGGTCACCAGGATCGGCGGGTGCTTCGGGCTGGACCTGGTGGGCTCCGAGCTGGCGGCCGAGCCGGGCCAGCAGGTGCCGCAGCCGCTGGTGGAGGAGGTGCTGCGGGAGGCCGTCGGCGACGCGCTGCTGACCGGATGGCAGGTGGCCGGGCTGCGGGAGGACGCCGACGGGGTGTCGGTGCGCATCGCGTCCGCCACGGGCGAGGAGCGTGAGGTACGCGCCCGGTACGTGGTCGGCTGCGACGGCCCGCGCAGCGTGACCAGGGCGGCCATCGGCGCCCGCTACGAGGGCCGCCAGGACGCCAGGCCCAACTTCAACATCGTCTTCCGCGCCCCCGGCCTGGCCGAGCGGATGCCGCACGGCCCCGCCGTGCACTACTGGGTGCTGAACCCCGCCCAGCCCGGCATCGTCGGCCGCCTCGACCTGGAGGACACCTGGTGGTGCATCGCCCAGGGCGTCCCCGCCGCCGGCGCTGATCCGATGCGGCTGGTCCGCAACCTGGCGGGTGCCGACGTCGAGGCGGAGATCCTGGCCACCGACCCGTGGACCGCGCGGATGCTGCTGGCCGACCGGTACGCGAGCGAGCGCGTGTTCCTGGCGGGCGACGCGGCGCACCAGAATCCGCCGTACGGCGGACATGGGTTCAACACCGGGATCGGGGACGCGGTCAACCTCGGCTGGAAGCTGGCCGCCGTACTGCACGGATGGGCGCCCGCCACGTTACTGGCCACCTACGAGACCGAGCGCCGCCCGGTGGCCGCCGACACCATCGAGGCCGCCGCCGCGAACATGGCCACCCTCGCCCCCGAGCTGGCCGACCCGGCGCTGATGGGGGAGGAGGCCGAGTTCGAGAAGGTGCGGCCCGCCGTGGCGGAGGCGGTGCGCAGGACGAAGGACAGCGAGTTCCACAGCCTGGACCTGGTGCTCGGCTACACCTACGAGGGCTCGCCCGTCGTCGCCGAGGGCACCGGGGAGCGGCTGCCGCACCGGTGGCTGGCTCCCGGCGTGTCCCTGTACGACCGGCTGGGCCGGGGCTTCAGCGTGGTCGGGGACCAGCGCCTGCCGGAGGCCGTGGCGCTGGCCGAGCAGGCGCGGGAGCTGGGGGTGCCGCTGCGGGCCGTGGATCTGCCGGGCGTACCCCTGACGCTGGTCCGCCCCGATCAGCACGTGGCCTGGCGCGGCGAGCACCCCGACGGCGCTATGAGGCGGGCGCTCGGTCACGGCCCTTCCGTCAGCAGCCGCCCTTGAGGACGGCTCTGCGTACGAGGATGCATTGGGGCCCGTTGGCGTTGTTGTTGCTGCTTCCGTTGATGGTGTTGCCGGTGTTCACGGAGCCGTTCGCGTTCTCGAAGTTGCCGCTGTTCACCTGCCGGCCCACGCTCCGGTAGTTGCCGCTCTTCCAGGAGTTGCCGCTGTCCTTGGGGATCCCGTGCCCGAGAGCGGGAAAGGCGGGCGCCAGCGGCAACATCAGCGCGAGCTGCGCCGCGACCACCCCGGTTCGCCGTCTGAAGGTCGTCATCGAAGATCACCGGGAAATGGACTGGGAGCCGTTGGCGTTGTTGCCGCCGTTGATGGTGTTGCTGCTGTTCACGGCGCCGTTCGCATTATCGAAGTTGCCGCTGTTGATGGGATTTCCCTCATTGTGGTAGTTCCCGCTGTTGGTGGAGTTCCCGCTGTTCTCCGCGCCGTTCACGCACTTGGTCGGAGAATTGGGCGACGGCGAGTTGTAGGCGATCAGTCGATTTCCGCAGAAAACGCCGGGAAGCGCTCTGAGTACCGTACCGAGATCCGCGCCGACCAGCTCGGTGAGCAGGGAGCTTCCGTCGGGCGGCGGCGCGGCCGACGCGGCGGCCGGGGCCAGCAGCACACCGCACCCGAACGCGAGGCCCGCAACAATCCGCACCAATGCCCTCAATGCGTTTCCGCCATTTCTCGCGACATGATCCACTGAAAGGTAGCACCGGGGGACGCCTTTTCACGGAAAGCCCTCGATAAACTCGGCGCAAAAACTACTTCCGGGTCCGCCCCGGCGGCAGGCTGAGCGTGAACACCGTGTTCCCCGGCTCGCTGCGTACCTCGACCCGCCCGTCGTGGGCCGCCGTGACCGCCGACACGATGGCCAGGCCCAGCCCGCTGCCGCCGGCCAGCCGGGAGCGCGACCCGTCGCCCCGCGCGAACCTGCCGAACACGTGGGGGAGCACGTGTCCGGGAATGCCCGGCCCGTCGTCCGCGACCTCGACGCTCACCCGCTCCCCGAGCCGGACCGTCGCGGTGACCGTGGTGCCGGGCGGGGTGTGGGTACGGGCGTTCGCGAGGAGGTTGGTCACCACCTGGTGCAGGCGGTCGGCGTCCCCCAGGACCAGGGCGGGCTGGTCGGGCAGGCTGATCAGCCAGCGGTGGCGGGGCGCGGCCGCGTAGGCGTCGCCGACCGCGTTGACCACGATCGGCGACAGGTCCAGCTCCACCCGCTCCAGCGGGCGGCCCGCGTCCAGCCTGGCCAGCAGCAGCAGGTCCTCCACCAGCGTGGTCATCCGGCCCGCCTCCGAGCGGATGCGGCCGAGCGCGTGCTCCGTCTGCGGCCCGTACCACTCGCCGCTTCGCCTGGTCAGCTCCGCGTAACCGACGATGGAGGCCAGCGGCGTGCGCAGTTCGTGGCTGGCGTCGGCGATGAAGCGCCGCAGCCTCGTCTCGCTCTCGTGCCGCACCGCGAGGGCGGTCTCGACGTGCCCGAGCATGCGGTTGAGCGCGCCGCCCACCTGCCCGACCTCGGTGTGCGGGTCGGTGTCCACCTCGGGCACGCGGGACAGGCGCACGACGTCCCCGGTGGCCAGCGGCAGCTCCGACACCCTGGAAGCGGTGGCCGCGAGCCGCCCGAGCGGGCGTACGGCACGGCGTACGAGCAGGGTGCCGGCGGCGGCCGTCAGCGCGACGCCCGCCAGCGTGACGGCGGCCTCCACCACGACGAGCCTGGTCAGCATGGAGTCCACGGCCGTCATGGGCAGCCCGGTGACCAGCACGTCGCCGTCGGGCGTACGGGCGGAGGCCATCCGGTAGGCGCCCAGCGGACCGAGGTCGACCGTCACGGGCTCGCGGGTGACGGCGGCGAGCGACGGTGGCGCGGGCAGCTCCCGCACGGTGGTGATGCCGGTCAGCACGGCGGCCCGCCGCACCACCCCCTGGCGGATCCGCGCGCCGAACGTGCCCTCGGCCTGACCGGGCGACAGCAGGAACGACACCTCCCGGGCCTGCGGCGGCGGGTCGTCCCGCTGCGCCGCCGCGCTGGTCGAGCGCCGGGCGGCCGAGGTGACCTGGCTGTCGAGCCGGTCGGTGAGGAAGTCCTGGAACAGCAGCGTCGTCGCGGTGGCGATGACGGCGCAGACGGTGACCAGCAGCGCGATCGAGGAGACCACCAGCTTGGTCTCCAGCGACATCGTCATCCGGCGGGTCGGAGCGTGTAACCCACCCCGCGCACGGTGTGGATCATCGGCTGCCGCTGCGCGTCGATCTTGCGCCGGAGGTAGGAGATGTACAGCTCGACGACGTTGCTCTGGCCGCCGAAGTCGTAGGCCCACACCCGGTCGAGGATCTGCGACTTGCTGAGCACCCGGCCCGGGTTGTGCATGAGGAAGCGCAGCAGCTCGAACTCCGTCGGCGTGAGCCTGATCTCCTTGCCGTCCCGCCGTACCTGGTGGGTCTCCTGGTCCAGCGTGAGATCGCCGACCACGAGCCCGGCGTCGGCCCGCGCCTGGGCCGCGCCCGAGCGGCGCAGCAGGCCCCGCAGCCTGATGACGACCTCCTCCAGGCTGAACGGCTTCGTGACGTAGTCGTCGGCGCCGGCCCGCAGGCCGACGAGCCGGTCCTGGAGCGAGTCCAGCGCGGTCAGGAACAGGATCGGCACGCCCGGCAGCACCGCGCGCAGCCGGGGAAGGAGCTGGATCCCGTCCATGTCGGGCAGCATGACGTCCAGGACGATCGCGTCCGGGCGGAACCCGCGCGCCGCGCGGATGGCCTCGCTGCCGTTGTGCGCACTGCGGACGTCCCAGGACTCCTGGCGCATGACCATGGAAAGGAGCTCGGTCAGCGGAGGCTCGTCGTCCACGACGAGGATGTTGATCGAGCTGCCGTCCGATCGGCGCACGGGCTCGGACCGGGAGTTCGGGCTGGTCGTGTGCATATTGGTGACGATGACCTCCCTCTATGAAGGTTTGATGATGCCTGCTTGTGAATCGCCTGTGAGCTGCTCCCGGGCGATGCGCGGAAGGGCCCGGCGGCGTGCCGGGCCCTTCCTACGCGCGGCCGTCACCCCTTATTCGGTCAGAAGAGCTTCCCGGACCAGACGTTGGCCGCGGAGGCGTAAACGCTGTAGGTCTCGGCGTCGAAGTACGGCGAGCTGATGTAGTCGACCCGGTCGTTCTCGTCCTGGTCGTAGAACGCGCTGGTCACGCCGTTGAGATAGCCGAGCCGCTTGGCACTGCTGTACTTCAGCAGCCACGGCCCGCCGTCGGCGCCGGCGGTCATGGAGCACTTCAGCCCGACGTGCTCCTCGATCTTCTTGGCGGCCGAGCCCACGGTCTTGGCCGTGGTCGTGCCGTAGCACCACTTGGGCGTGACGCCGGTGAACGGCTTGTTGCCGTCGGGCTGCGCGGCCTGCGGGTAGCCGAACACGTAGTGCGCCTTCTTCAGCGGCTGGTTCCAGGAGATGCCCTGGCCGCCGACGTTGTCGCCCAGCCGCCCCGCGTCCGTGGCGTCGATCACGTGGTACGTGTTCGACGACCGGTCGTAGTAGCCGTGGTCGGCCTTCGTGGTGTCGGTGCCCGGCTTGGCCCGGTCGGCCTCGTACTCGGACCTGGTGACGGTCGAGTCCTTGACGGTCACGCCGTTGTAGACCGAGACGAACGCGTAGTCGCGGTCGTAGTCCTCGTACACGCTGTAGTCGTAGTGCACGAACGCCTGCTTGCCGACGTAGACGCCCCACGGGGCCTTGCCCTGGTAGTAGCCGGGCACGAAGACCCAGTTGTCCATGAGCTGCTCGTCATCGGCGGTGTCGTACACGCAGTGGCCGGCCGTGGCGACCACGTTGGCGTACTTGCCCTGGATGGAGGAGGCCGAGCACCAGCGCTTCTTGCCCGCCGAGTCGACGAAGAAGACCTTGCCGACGGTCTTCGGCAGGTTGACGTTCTTCGACTTGGTGGTGGTCGTGGTGGTGCCGGTCGGGGCGACCGAGCCCGCCTTGGTGTCGGTGGACGGGGTGCCCGTGGAGGTGAGCTTGTCGACGTCGGTGGTGTCCTCCTCGACGTAGGTGGCGGCCTTCAGCGCGGCGCCGTTGTTCTCCAGCCAGTAGGCGGCGATGCCCTTGGCGGTGGTGATGCTGACGCTCTCGGTCGGCTTCACGTGCGGGGTGGCCTGCGCGCCGCCCGCCAGCGAGGCGCCGAGCAGCGCCGTGGCGGCCAGCCCGCCGCCGACGGGGGCGAGGGTGTGCTTGATCTTCAAGGGGATACTCCTTGCTCGTCGCGGGAACGCCATGAGCGTTCGGTGCGTCTGTGAGGCAGGAAGGTATCCCTCTCAGCCCATCCTCTATGTCCTCCTATGTCCGGATTTAGCTGGCACACAGCTTGCCGTGATCGTGCCGTGATCTCGCGAATATCGCGTCGCCGCGCCGATTCCCCAAGGCGGCCGCCGATCCTGAGAACGAACCCGGGAAGAATCTGAGAATCGCATAAGAGAAATTATGTGTTGCAGATCACCGATCCCAGGTCGAGGCCACTACCTGCGCTTATCCAATACATAAGGTGAGCACAGGCGTTTCTCAGGTTGGCTCGGCAGGGTGATTGGCGAGGGAAGACCTTCGGGGCTGAATTCAGATGTTCGGCCAGGTCCGTCCCGGATTGGATTCGTATCCAGTGCGCTTCTCCAAGCCTTTCGCCGTGACCCTCGCCAGCGCCGCTCTGCTGACGCTGCCCCTGTCGGGCGCCGCGTTCGCCGACGCCAGGCCGCAGCCGGCGGCCACCGTCAAGGCCCCGCAGCCGACGCACTCGAACCCCGTCACGCCCACTGTTACCCAGGAGCAGTGGGTCAAGGGCCGCGACGACGCTCGCAGGTTCGCGCTGAAGGTCTCCGTCGACCCCGACCGGGTGCGCGCCGGCGACTCGTACGACGTGACGATCGCCGCCAAGGGCCTGCGCTCCGGCACGGCCGTCGTGACCAGCCCCGAGGGCAAGAGCTACCGCGTGACGCTCTCCGATGGCGAGGCCACCAAGACCCTGACCGTGCCGTCCAAGACCAAGCCCGGCAGCAAGACCGTGACCGTCAAGGTCGGCAACAAGACCGCCACGGCCTCCTTCGACGTGGTGGCCCCCCGCCCGCAGCGCCACCACGACCACGACGGCAAGTAGTAGGTGGGCCAGGGGCCACCCACCCGATACCCGTCTGGGTGGTGGGCCCGCTGACACCCGCCCCGGGACAAAGGGCTTCGCCGGAGGCGCTTCGCGCAGGGGCTCAGACGCCCCTATTCAGGCGCCTCCGGCGCACCCCCCGCGCCTCCGGCGCCATCGGTCCCGCCCGTTGACCGGTTGGATAGTGGGCCGTCTGCTGCCCGCCCGGGACCGGCTCGCCTTCGGAGAATTCGTGGGCCGGGGAGCATGGGGCGACCAGCTTTGGCCCGAGCAGCGTAAGAATTCACGAGATGGCGATCGGCCTGCCGGGTGGTGGACCCGTCTGATGCTGCTCGTGGTAGCACGTCTCGCGCGATAATCAGGCTCAGGCTGCGGGAGCACGTGGACTGATCCGCACCTCCAGTTGGGCGTCCAGAGCCCTGGCCAGTCGCTCGAGGACCGGCAGCGTCGGCACGGTGCCTCCTCCTTCGAAACGGGCCACTGCTGACTGGGTCATGTCAGCCGCACGAGCCAGCTCACTCTGGCTCCACCCACGAGATTCCCGCATCTGTCGTACTGCCCGACCGAGTTCGAAGGCGAGACGAGCCGCATCGTATGCCTCGGCCGCCCCGGGCTCGGACAGTCGTCGGTCACGAAGATCAGCCCAGTCGGTCCGCTCGGTCATCACCACTCCTCGTCCACCGAGTGCGCCTCGCCTTTGCAGCGAGACAACGCCCGCCGTGCCCGGTCCACTTCTCGATCTTCCCCTCATTCGCGTTTTTGCCAGAGCGTTCTACGACACATGGCGGCTACGGATGGCCTGGGTTCAATCAACGTGGGGATGCCTCTGCTCTAGGTAGTCGTTGAGCTGCCGCCACTGCGTGGGGTGAATGTCCAGCAAGTGCAGTTCACCCGGCTCAACCCACCGCACATCGCTCGCCTCGTCGTTGACCTCCGGCTGACCGCCGACCGGGCGGGCGATCAGCATGACCTCGTACTCCTGTCGGATCTCGCCGTCCGTGTAGGCGACGATGTGACCGGGGTCGGAGTAGATCCCAAGGATGCCCACCGGCTCGACCAAGACACCGGTCTCCTCCTCGGTTTCCCGCACGGCGCACTGCGAGGGCGTCTCACCGATCTCCATCTTGCCCATCGGCAACGCCCACTGGCCCGTGTCGCGACGGCACTGCATGAGGATGCGCCCCGCGTCGTCCACGGTGACCGTCCCACAGGCCGGTACGAGACTGTTCGCCTTGGGTGCGCTCGGGTCGTTCCAGTACTCAACTCGTCCCATGAGGTGCCTCTCAGATCTCCGCGCCGGACCACGGAACGGCTCCGGCCCAGACGCGCTCGAACGACGACATGTAGTGCTCGGCCATCGTCCCGCCATCGAGGCGGCGGAAGTGGAAGGTCGGGTTGGCCGAGGCCGGTTCTCCGTATACGTGTGGATTGACCAGGACGTCATCGTCATAGCGGAACAGCGAGGCGTACAGCGTGGTGGAGTGCAGACGAACCTCGCAGCCATCCAACTCGGGCAGCGCCCGGTAATAGATCAGGGAAGAGCGGATCTTGGCGGCCAACGTCCCGCCCAACCCTTCTTCGCGATCGCGGGTCTCGACAGACTGGGCGGTGGGATCTCCGAAGCACAGCCTGATTGCGACACCGCGTTGCGCAGCCTCGGCCAGTGATCGAGCGATCTTCGGCTGCGTCTGGGCGTAGAACGTCCCTGAGAAGACCAAGACGTCCACCCGCTCCTGAGCGTCGGTCAGGAACCGTAGCCACAGCTCACGAGGCACGCTGGCTCGGTCGGGAAAGACCTCCACGAGTTCCGACCTGTTCGCCCGGCCTCGGCGCGCTTGACTGCTCTCCAGCACGTCAGGCCACAGGTACGTCTCGTCAGCGGTCAGCAGCTTCGCCGCTGCCCACCTGTGCCGCCGGTGCGGGACCCGACCTGTGTTGATCCAGCGCTCGACTGTCTTGGGCTCGACGCCACACGTCTCGGCCAGGTCTTCCAGGGCCACACCATGGCGGAGCATCGCTGTGCGTAGGCGCTCGTTCACGCGTTCCAGTGGACGTTAACGTCCGGGACGTTGCAAGGCCGTCTCGGGACGTTTCTCGGTGACTCAACACGTCCCGACACCGGGCTGCGGCGAAGTTCAAAGGTCCCGCCCACCTGGCTTCACTTAGCCGTACTGGCACCGAAGTCACCGGAGGTAGGTGGATGTACCTGCAGCAAGCGCTGCTCGGCCCACAGGTCGTCACGTCACTGGACGCGGCCCAGCAGTTGCAGCGGAAGTTGATCCACCTGAACATCTCCAGCGACGTGCACGACGGCTACGGCATCGCACTCGTCTCCGTCTGGGTCGGACTCCTCGTCTGGTGCCGCCATGACGCCTTCTGGTGGCATACGGGCTGGGAGCCGGGCCGAAAGCGTGCCGTCTATGCCTGGCACCCGCTCCCGGAGCCAGGCAGAGCCGCACGGCGTATCGCTGTGCGTTACGCGGAGCTGCGCAGGGCGCATCCGCATTCGCCGTTGGTCGCAGGGGTGCAACCATGAACGCGACCCTGCAGCACCTGCTCAGCAGGTTCCCCGGGTGGCAGATCACAGACATGGCCGGCGGCTGGGTCGCGATCCGCACCCACTTGGTACGTAGTGATAGCGGGCTCGCCAACGTCCGCTGCGGAGCGACTTTGGAGGAACTGGCCAAGAACCTTCAAGCCGAGTGCAGGCTCCAGAATTCGCATGCACCTGCGGTAGATCAGTGATTCGATGACGACCCTGCCCACAACTCAGGGCCTCCAGTCCCGAAGCTCTGGTAGCGGCGCGGCAGCAGGTTCTTCTTGAGTATCTTGGGCGCCGTGTCTGGGCCGATGCGTCGAGGGCCGTCGACCGCCGGCGCCGTGAAGACGACGTCGGATACGTTTACTCGTCGTGCGGGATGGCGGCCAGCGATTCGCGAGTGTGCCCGAAAGCGGCCAGCGCCTCATCGAGCGAGACCCGCTCCCCCGTGTCAGTGACCGACCGAGCGAGCACCAGCGCCAGATCCCGCAGATCGGCCGCTGCCTTCTCCAACTCGTTGAGCCGCCGGATGCTCACCACGGCCGCCACCGGCTGGTGCCGGCGGGTGACCACCAGATCGATCCCCTGCTCCGCCTCGGCCACCAGGCGGGCAACCCCTCGCTGGGTCGCCTCGGTGACGCTCAACTCGGTAGCGTCGTGCAGGGCAGTCACGCATCAACTGTAACCGCGCCGGTCCCTGGCCGCCGCCATCCGATCCACCCACGAAGCGGAGGACTCCGGCAGTGACTCGATCACCAAGGCTCATGTACGAGTAGGTGAATTTGAACAAAGTGGTCAGGACGGCCGGGGCGGAGCGGTGCTCGAGCGCGTGACGAGCTCGGTCGGCAGTTCGATCCGGCCCGCAGCGCCGTCGGTGAGCAGTGCCGTCAGCGCCGCCGCGCCCAGCTCGGGCCAGGGCTGGCGGACCGTGGTGAGGGCCGGCGTGACGTGGGCGGCGGCCAAGGAGTCGTCGAAGCCGATCACGCTCACGTCGTCGGGCACGCGCAGCCCGTGCTCGCCCAGCGCCTGGTACACCCCGACGGCCATGGAGTCCGAGCAGGCGAAGACGGCGGTCGGCGGTTGGGGGAGGGAGGCGAGCAGGCGGCGGGTGGCTCGTAAGGCGTCGCCCTGCTGGAAGTAGCCGCACGCCTCCCACCGGGGGTCGGCCCGGAGCCCGGCGGCGGCCATGGCCTGGCGGTGGCCGGCCAGCCGTTCGGCCGCGCACGGGACCCCGGGGCGGCCCGTGACGACGGCGATCCGCGAGTGACCGAGGGCGATCAGGTGCTCGGTGGCCGCCCGCGCGCCGTCCAGGTTGGCCGAGGCGACGGCGGGCAGGCCGGACGGCGGCTTGCGGCGCGGGTCGACGATCACCGCGGGGATCCCCCGGTCGGCCAGCCAGGCCCGCTGCGCGGCGGTCGGCGACGTGCGCACGAGCAGGACGCCGGCGCTGTCGCGGGCGCCGATCCGGTCCAGCCACGCGGGCGGGGGCTGGCCGTGCTTGGTGCGGTCGCACACGGCCGAGACCACCAGGTCCACGCCCGCCCGCCAGGCCGCGTCCTCCACCCCGCCCAGGATCGCCAGCGCGTACGGCGAGTCGAGGGCCTGCAGCATGACGTCCACCATGCTCCCCCGGGCGGGCCTGACCCGCTGCCTGGGGTAGCCACGCCGCTCCAGCACCTCGGCGACCAGCCGGCGGGTGTGGGCGGAGACGTCGGAGCGGCCGTTGAGAGCTTTGGAAACGGTTGCAACGGACACGCCGGCCTCGCGGGCGATCACGGCCAGTTTGGGCAACTGCTGGGGCTGGTCCTCGACCGTCATGACCCCCACTCTCCCCGCCGCGCCGGGGAATCGCCAGGCCAGCGTCCCGAAAATTTCGAATTTCAGGCATGACGGCCTGCTCCCGGCGGTCGGCGGACACTCGGGCCATTTGACGCGAGGTACGTGCGGGTGCGACGTTTCCTGCAACCGATTGCAGCAGGTGCCGCCAAGGAGTGAGGGATGACGACCTACCGCAACCCCGTGCTGAACGCCGACTGGTCCGACCCCGACGTGATCCGCGTCTGCGCGGACTTCTACCTGACCGCCTCCACGTTCACCAAGGTCCCGGGCCTGCCGATCCTGCACTCGCGCGACCTGGTCAACTGGACGATCATCGGGCATGCCGTGACGAGCGGATATGACGACGTGCGGCCGGGTTGCGGCGTGTGGGCGCCCTCGCTGCGCCATCACGACGGGCGGTTCTGGATCTTCTACGGCGACCCCGACGTGGGGATCCACGTGGTGAGCGCGGAGGATCCGCGGGGTCCGTGGACCGCGCCGCACGTGGTCAAGCCGGGCGCCGGGCTCATCGACCCGTGCCCGCTGTGGGACGACGACGGCCAGGCGTACCTGGTGCACGGCTGGGCCAAGAGCCGCGCCGGCGTCAACAACCGGCTCACCCTGCACCGCATGTCGCCGGACGCCCGCGAGGTGCTGGACGAGGGCACCCTGATCATCGACGCCGACCTGCTGCCCGGCTACCGGACGCTGGAGGGGCCCAAGCTCTACAAGCGCGACGGCACGTACTTGGTCTTCGCGCCGGCGGGGGGCGTGGAGCAGGGCTGGCAGTCGGTGTTCCGGGCGAGCTCGATCTTCGGCCCGTACGAGGACCGGATCGTGCTGGAGCAGGGCGGCACCGACGTGAACGGGCCGCACCAGGGCGGCTGGGTGGACACCCCGTCGGGCGAGCACTGGTTCATGCACTTCCAGGACCGCGGCGCCTACGGCAGGGTCGTCCACCTGCAGCCCATGGCCTGGGAGGACGGCTGGCCGGTCATGGGCGCGGACGGTGAGCCGGTGCCCGGCGGCCCCGTGCCCGTCCCCGGCGGCGCGCCGGCCGAGCCCGCCACCTCCGACGACTTCGCCGGGCCCGGGCTCGGCCTGCAGTGGAGCTGGCAGGCCAACCCCGATCCCTCCTGGTGGGAGCTGCGGGACGGCACCCTCCGCCTGGCCTGCGCGCCGGGGCCGGAGGACCTCAGGGAGCGCCCGTCCGTGCTCGGGCAGCGGCTGCCCGGCGACCCGTGCACGGTCACCACCGGCCTCACCCTGGACGGCGAGGGCCGGGCGGGGCTGGTCGTGCTCGGGTTCACCTACGCCTACGTCGGGCTGGAGCGCACGGCGGACGGGACCGTCCTGGTGCGCGGAGGCATAGAAGGGGACCTGGAAGGGGGCATGGAGCCCCTGCCCGTCAAGGACGGCGCGCACGTCACCGTCGGCGCGCGGATCGGGGAGAACGCGCTCGTCACGTTCCTGGCCGACACCGGCGACGGGCTGCGCGAGGTCGGCGCTGCCTTCCAGGCCACGCAGAGCCGGTGGGTGGGGGCGGTGCTGGGCCTGTTCGCGGCGGGGGACGGCGCGGGCCGGGCGGTTTTCGACGCCTTCACCGTGGACGTCGAGAGGTAGCTCCGGAGACACCCTGGAGAGTAATCGGACAACTACCTCTGGTTACCATAGATGGTGCATATGCGCATCGAATGGTGCGGATCACTCCAGGGGGGCTGGAAATGACTGATGACACCCGGGCCGACAGAGCGGGGCTCGACACGGCGGAGGTGGACGGCGAGGAGGTGCTGCTGCACAGCCAGGACGACCCGGTGGCCGCCGCCGCCGTGGACGCGGCCGTCGAGAGCGAGCTGCTGGACGAGTCGTCCGTACGGGAGGCCGTCGAGGTCGAGTGGTCGGCGGCCAAGCGGGAGAGCGGGCGCCAGATCGCCGGGCTGTCGCCCCAGGCCCAGGACCGCGTAAAGCGGCTCCAGAGCGAGCTCGGCGCCATGGGCGCGGAGGTCTGGCCGGTCTCCAGGTGGTGGGGTTTCGAGATCCACCTCAACGAGAGCGCCGCGTTGCTGGCCGCCGAGATCCCGCAGCTCGTCGGCGAGGCCGCGGCCACCGTGCTGGGCTCCTGGCTCGCCCCGCACATCGAGCGGCAGGTGCGCGCCAAGGCCGACTGGATCACCTCGGTCGCCCGGCCGTACGGCGTGAAGCTGGTCTCGCCGTGGGTCGCGCCCGCCATGCTGGTGCCGGCCCGCGAGGACCGGCGCGACGGGGAGCGGCTGTACTGGACGGTTCACGAGCCCGGCGAGGGGTGGGCTCCTGACCAGACGTTCGTCGAGCACTTCAGCGTGTCGGCCCCGGCCCTCGCGGAGTTCCAGGACGGGCTGGTCCTCGTCCACCGCGGCGAGGTCGACGATCCCAGCCTGTGGTGGACGGTCTACGACGCCCAGGAAGGGTGGAGCGCGGACCGGAGACTGCCCGGGCACGTCAGCGACTCGGCCCCGGCGCTGGCGGCGTACGACGGGCGGCTCTACTGCGTGCACCGCGGCGACGGCGACGACAACCTGTGGTGGACGCGGTGGGACGGCTCCACCTGGAGCCCCGACGCCAAGCTCCCCGAGCACCCCAGCGCCTCCGCCCCCGCGCTGGCCACGTTCGACGGGCAGCTCTACTGCGTGCACGCCGGCACCGACTCCACCCTGTGGTGGACGCGGTGGGACGGCTCCTCGTGGAGCCCCTGCACCCAGCTGCCCCAGCACGCCTGCCGGTCCAACCCGGCGCTGGCCATCTGGCGGGGCCACCTCTACTGCGTGCACACCGGCAAGGACTCCAGCCTGTGGTGGACGCGCTGGGACGGCTCCGCCTGGACGCCCGACCAGAAGCTGACCATGCACTCGGCCGCCGAGGGCCCCGCGCTGACCGTCTACAAGGACCGCCTCTACTGCGTCCACCGCGGCGCGAGCGACCAGCGCCTGTGGTGGACCGTCTTCGACGGCTCCTCGTGGAGTGCCGACGAGCGGCTGCCCGGCCATCACAGCGCCGAGGCCCCGGCCGCGATCGCCTACCGCGACCGGAACGCCACCCGCGACCAGCTCCTGGTCGTGCACCGCGGCACCCGCTAGACACGAAGAGGCGCCGGCCCGCGTGCGAGC